>CAZADK010000039.1:10337-14241 GCA_964483855.1 uncultured Rhodoferax sp. | reverse complement strand
TTCGGGTCGAAACTGGGGCCTTTGGGTATTGCCCAGCTCTTCAGTGTGCCATCGAGCTCCAGCCTGAAGTCGTAGTGCAGGCTGCTGGCCCAGTGCTTCTGGACGACGAAGGACAACTGCCCGGAGCGGACGGCGGCGCTCCCGTGCGGCTCAGGCGTGAGCGCGAAGTTGCGCTTCGACCGGTACGCAGCGAGCGGATCGGAACGGCGTGACGCCCGTGGCGCCGGCAACGTTTTCACTGGGGTGCCTCTCAGCTTTTCGGTCGAGCATCAAATTCTAGGTCTGCGCCGTGCCGATCCACCCCGCATGTGCAACGCGCCGTCATGTAGGAGGCAATCCCGACATGGGCTGCGCGGCGCGCGTTGCCCGCCACCCCTGGGCTCCGCGTCGCGGGCCCAATCGATTGACTCTCGCGCTTTGAGCGAGAGAGGCGGTTCGGCGTGCGTTTGCGCACAGACACGCGTTGGCGATGGCCTTACAACCCCTGGTGACGGTGGTGTCACCATCACTTTGCAGCCTCCAGGAGCCATCATGCAGAACGTCGTTGTATCCCTCGCCACCCCATTGCCACGCGGACCCGTCGCCGAGCCTGCGCGCGACATGGCCGATTGCCCGAACGCGTGGTCGCCCGAGCTCCATCCGGATCGACAATTCGTTGCGATGCTCAATGCATACCGCGGCAGCGGCGGATTGGCGCGGGCTCAGGAAGTGCTGACCCTGTTCGATCGTTGCCATGGCCCCGACACGTCCATGCTGGCCCGCTGGATCGTCGACAGGGAAGCGATTTGTTTTGAATGGCAGTCCCAATCGTGGCTGCCCATGTTTCAGTTCGACCGTATACATCTCAACCCGAGCGTGAACCTGCGCCCCATACTCATCGAGTTGACCTGCGTTTACAACCCATGGGAGATGGCGGTGTGGTTTGCACGCCCCAACCAATGGCTGGGGAACCGTTCACCCGTCGATGCGTGGCTGTTCGATTTGCCAGCAGTCGTGGACGCAGCGCGGGCGGACCGTTTTGTCGCCAATGGTGCATAACGGATCCCATTTCCACGATTCCAGGGAGCGCCCCCAGCCCTGGCTTCGCCAGGCCCCTCGAGAGGGTGCGAGGAAACGTGGGAGCGGCCCGGCGTTTCCTCATGAGAGGGTCCCGCAAGCGCACACAGGCCTTTCAGCGGCGTCAAAAACCGGCGCGCCGCAATGTAAATGGCGTTGAAAGTATGGCGCATGATGACTCCGTGTTCCCTGTCTCTCCACCTGAAGGCGACCCCGCCAAGCCCATAGTCCAGGCCGCGCGGCCCGCCGACGCGCGCCTGCAAGCGGCGGATGCGTTGCTGGACAAGCAGCAACTCCTGTCCGAGGCACAGCGCATTGCCCAGATCGGCAGTTGGTGGCAGGATCGCAGCGGCCGCCTGGTCTGGTCGGAAGAGATGTACCGCATCCATGGTGTCGTTCCGAACCAGTTCGCGCCCTCTGCCGACACGCTTCCAACGCTGATCCATCCCGATGACCGGGCGGCGGTACGCGAGCTGCTCGTCGCTGCCTTTGCCGGCGGGGCGGTTGCCGAGTTCGAATTTCGCGTGCTGCGACCCGACGGCAGCGAGCGCTGGGTGGTCGCGCGTACCGAAGGCGCGACCGACCCCGAAGGGAAGATCGGCCACCTGACCGGCACGTTTCAGGACATCACCGAGCGCCGCAAGGCCGAGGTCGCGGTACGCGAGGCCGCGGCACGTTACCGCCAGCTATTCGATGCCAACCCTCATCCGATGTGGATCTACGACCCCGCGACCTTGCGTTTTTTGGCGGTCAACGATGCTGCCGTGGGGCACTACGGATACCGGCGCGACGAGTTTCTGGGCATGACGCTGAACGATCTCAGTGCACCCGAAGCGCTGCCGTCGCTGGCCGAGGTCAAGCGCGAGGAGCAAGACCCACATCAAGGCGCCCTATGGCAGCACCGCCTGCGGGATGGGCGTCTGATCGATATGGAGATCGTTGCACAGACGATCGATTTCGAGGGCCGGCCGGCGCGTGTCGTGCTGGCCCATGACGTCACCGAGCGGCGCCGCGTGGCGAAGGATGTGCTGGATTCGCGCGCGGCCTTGCGGGCGCTCATGCAGCGCCTGCGAAGCGCGCAGGAAGACGAGCGGGCCCGGATATCGCGCCATGTCCACGACGAGCTGGGTCAACTGCTGACGGGTCTGAAACTGGATCTGCGCTGGGTTGAGCAGCGACTGTCCGGGACCGATCCACCGATGGCACTCCACGCGCTTCTAGACCGTACGGTGGCCGCATCGGAGCTTGCCGACCAGGCCATTGTCGCGGTTCAGCGGCTGGCGGGCGAACTGCGGCCCGGCTCGCTCGACCAACTCGGGCTGGCCGGCGCGCTCGCTCAACGCGCGCTCCAGTTCGAGCGCGCCAGCGGCGTGGCGTGCACGCTCGATGTGCGCGAGCCTTTGCCGGCGATGGCGCAGACCGTATCCGACGATCTTTTCTACATTTGCCAGGAGGCCTTGACCAACGTGGCGCGCCATGCGCAGGCTACCCTGGTGCGGATTGAGCTGCGTTCAGAGGGCAGTGGGCTGCGGCTGGAAATAGAGGACAACGGCCTGGGCATCGACCCCGCCGTGGTCACGGCGTGGCGATCTCTGGGCTTGTTGGGCATGCGCGAGCGGGCCCTGAGCTGCGGCGGCATATTGCGGATCGAGAAAGCATCGCCGCGCGGTACCTCCGTGGTGGCGCAGGTCCCGCTGGCGCAGGTGCCGCAGTGATGCGATTCCTGATCGTCGATGACCATGAAGTGGTGCGCCGCGGACTGCACCAGTTGCTGGCACGGGAGTATCCGGATGGGGAGTTCAAAGAGGCCGCCACGGCGCAGGCGGCGCTCGAAGCGATGGCGCGCGCGCCCTGGCAGCTAGTGCTGCTGGATATCAACCTGCCAGGCGCCAGCGGGCTTGAGTTGCTGGTGCAGGCGAAAAAGCTGTACCCGGCCATGCCGGTGCTGGTGCTCAGCGCCTATTCAGAAGAGGAGTTCGCGATTCGCGCGCTCAAGCTCGGGGCCGCCGGATACCTGACCAAGTGGAGCTTGTCGGATGAAATGCTGCTGGCGGTGCGCTGCGTGCTGGACGGCCGCAAATATGTCAGCGCTTCGCTGGCGCAGCAACTGGCCTCCACCCTGGGGGGCAATCCCACGCAGGCGCTGCACGAGGCCTTGTCACAGCGCGAGCTGGAGGTGCTGCGCATGGTCGCCAAGGGTCGGACCATCAAGGACATCGCGTCCGAGCTGCTGCTCAGCGAAAAGACCATCGCCACCTACCGCGCCCGGGCCTGCGCCAAGCTGGGGTGGACCACCAACGTGGAACTGGCACGTTACGCGCTGCAAAACGGGTTGGTGGATTGACGGCCGCGCGCGAGCGCGATCCCCATGTAGGTAGATTCACCGACAAGCCTGGCCGCTTTTTCGGACGCCAAACGCAGGGAAAGCCCACTGTGAAGCGCGATCGGGCAGGGCTACATTCGCCCTTCAAAAGGAACGCTCATCCAATCGCGCTGGCTTTTGGCCATGAAGGCCACACTTCTACTTTGACGAATACACCTTCCGAAGCACCCACCGGCAATCTCGGCTGCGAGGGGATCACGGGCGGCGACCTGCCGCGCGGCCGCACACGGCTGCGCGAGCTGCAGCGCGCCGATGCGGTGGTTCCCGGGACCGGGCGGGAATGGTCAAGAGTGCCGCGCCGGGCGGCTCCCAAGCAAACTCGCGCTGCGGCCCGAATGGCAGAGGTACTTGAACGAGCCCGTTGGACACCTCCGATGGGAGTCGTAGTCACAGACCGTCGATGCCATTGGAGATGTTCAAGTTCCGCTTGTTTGTGGCGGCGACACACCGAATTCCGCGCTGCCA
>CAZADK010000039.1:0-10327 GCA_964483855.1 uncultured Rhodoferax sp. | reverse complement strand
GTCGGGAGCAGGCCGATGGCGGGACTACCTTTCTTGGCGGCAGGGCAGCATGGGCATCTCGAAGCGGATGGGCATGAAATCGGTCGGTGAAGGCGTCGAGACCGAGGACGACTGGCACCTGCTGCGCGAAATCGGATGCGACCTTGTGCAAGGGTGGTCCATTGCCCGCGCGATGGCGCCAGAGCATGTTCCTGAATGGCTGGCACGGTGGGACGAACGGCGCGAACGGCTGGTCGAGCAATGAAAAGGAACTACTGACGCTTGCATTTGACATCGCCCGTCGGCAAATGTACCGACACGAGGCGCCGTTACAGCCAACGCGATAACGGGCGAAATCCTTCTGTTCAGCACGCGGCTGGCCGCGTGCATTTACGGTATGGACTCCTGGGTGCCATTACGCTCAATCGAAAGCCACTGACCAAACCATGACATCAAAACCAATACCATTCGCGGCTTCCCGCGACCTGCCTGCGCCGCTGGAGTTGGCTCTGGAGCAAAGCCATGAAGTCCGTGCCAAGGTGGAAGCGTGCGCCGGTGATCTGGCATCGAAGAACGAATCCGTCAAGCAGCAGATTGCGGATGGAGCAACGACCCTTTCCGCGCAGAGTTCCTTGCACGAAAGCGAAGAAGTCGAAGCACAGGTCCTGGAATGTGCCGACGATCTGCACCAAGTCACCGAGACTCTGGCCCATGGCATTGAAGATCTCAGGAATGTGGAGCTTGCGTTAGCCACTTCGCGCGGGGCACTGGCCCAGGTCGAGTCATCGCTGGCCGCTGCCCAGGAAGACGCAGGACGGTGGAAAATGCGGTCTTTGCATGACGTCGCAACAGGTTTGCCGAACCGAGACCTGTTCAACGACAGATTGACCCATGCCATTTCCCTTGCCGAGCGTCATCAATGGACATTGGCGGTGATGTTCCTTGATCTGGATCGTTTCAAGAGCATCAATGACAACCACGGCCATGCGGCTGGCGACATGGTGCTCAAGGAGATCGCGCGACGCATGCTTCAGCACACGCGCGACGAAGATACAGTGTGCCGCAATGGCGGCGACGAGTTCCTCTACCTGCTGGTCAATCCGCAGGGCGCCGAGAACGTGGAGCGTATCGCCCGGCAAATTCTGGCGACTATTGCGCTACCGATCGGGATCGATGGTTTGAATCTGGTGGTCAGCCCGAGCATCGGCATTGCGCTGTTGCCTGACCATGCCACGACCGGCGCCGAGCTGATTGCGCTTGCAGACGCCGCCATGTATAGCGCCAAGAGGCAAAGGCTTGGTTACGCCTTCTACGATCGCACCCGAGAGACAGACGGCGCGACAGACGCGCATCCGCTGCGATTCCCCCATGTTCACGAAGCCGACGTGATGGTCGCATCGCACATGACAAACGGCAGTTGACCCAAAAATTGCTGGCGTAGACTGAGCGCTGGTGCGGGCTCTGGCGGATCAGGCACGCTCCGATTGCCCGTTGAAAATGCAGTGCCCAGCCATGTTCGTCGATCAGCGTTGGCAGTCTTGGCGAGGCCGCGCGCTGGGGGCTGGTAAACCTGGTGCTACCGGCAGACCAGTTATTGGCCGCGGCTACCGCTCTAGCCCGGCAAATTGCCCAAGGCGCGCAGCTGGCGTTTGCCGCGCTTGCACGGGTGTTGCGTGCCATCGACGCGCAAGGGGCGCAAAGCGCTGGGTGCGGTCTCGGCCCGCGGCATCACGGGGTCCTGTCTGATTGACCGGAGCGGGATGCCGTGGCAGCCTTGTCGCAATGCAAAATTTCGTGCGCCCGGCGGCGCAAATCCTGCAAGCCCCTGGGGCATTTACCCTGCGCACGCTAAAGGCCTTTCGCGCCAACCAGGGCCTGTTGTTGGCCGGCGCGGTTGCTTATTATGCGTTGCTGTCCATCGTGCCGCTGCTGATCCTCACGGTGATTGCGCTGTCTCACGTTGTCGAACAGGGCGCGCTGCTGCAGACCGTGGGCCGTTATCTGGAGTGGCTGGTGCCGGGGCAATCCAAAGCCGTCGTCGCCGAACTCGCCAACTTCCTCGCGCATCGCGGCGTGCTGGGCTGGGTGTTGCTGGTCAGCATGTTGTTTTTCAGCTCGCTGGCGTTTACGGTGTTGGAGAACGCGATGTCGGTCATCTTTCACCACCGCGTGGCGGTGCGGCGCCGTCATTTCTTGATCTCGGCGGTAATCCCGTATTTCTACATCCTGTCGCTCGGGCTCGGGCTGCTGCTGGTAACGGTGGTGTCGGGCAGCTTGCAGGCGATCGGCCTGCGGGAGGTGGAGTTTCTGTGGCGCAGCTGGTCGCTGGGTGGTTTGTCGGGCGTGCTGCTGTATCTGCTCGGATTCGCGGGTGAAATTTTTGTGCTGACATCGGTGTATATGGTGATGCCGGTCGGCCGTCTGGCCTGGCGCCATGCCCTGATCGGCGCGGTCGCGGCGGCACTGTTGTGGGAGCTCTCGCGCCATTTGCTGGTGTGGTACTTTGCGACCCTGTCTCAGATCGGCATGGTGTATGGATCCCTGACCACGGCCATTGCCGTTCTGCTGAGCCTGGAGGTTGGCGCCACCCTGCTGCTTCTGGGTGCGCAGGTCATTGCCGAATACGAACGTCTGGCAACTGAAGTGCCCGATGCGCCGCCGGTACCCTTCACCACGACCGGCGCATGATGGAGGCGCTGAGACCCTGGCTTGCATTGTCTCAGCGCCGTGCTGACGGGTTTAGCCGAGCCTCGCGCCTTTCACCTGTTACTCCATGCCTTGCGTCGCATTCGGTGCGGGGGGTTTCGCGGAGTTGCCAACCGACTCGAAGATCATGCGGAAGACCTCGCCTGACGTCGGGCAGTGCAGGATGCCGAAACCCAGGTGGGGTCGGTACCCCTCCAGCCTTGCCTCCACGTCTGGCAACACACTCAGCGCTCGGGCCATGTGGTAATGCCCTCGGCTGCATCGAAGCGTCAGCCGACTTTCTTCGGCCCAGCGTTCAATGACGCGGTACTTGTGCATGGCGATCCTCCTTCGTTGAATGCAATGACGTTAGCGACCCAGTTTTGCGCGGTCTGTGCGATTTCGCGCACAGCGAAATCGGCGAACGGGGGGACGATGCAATGGGGATGCAAGTCCGGGTCGCCGCGTCAGGTACACGTGCTTCACTCGCAGGCGTCAAGCAGGTGCGCGGCCTTGAACTGGAAATGCCAGTCGCGCGGAAATATCCGACAGCAACTACGAAGCCGCCAGGGATAACAACTTCGTGCAGCCAACGCCACGGCGTGCCGTGCGTTGGGGGAGTTGTAGACGCGCCGAAGAGACCGTTTGGAACTTCGGCGCGGCGGTCCTCTCGGCTTACTGCCCCGAGGCCCACTTGCGGCGCCGGGCAAGCGCCAGCCCCGCCAGTGCCACGCTGACGAGTGCCAACGATGCGGGCTCGGGGATTGCTTGCTGCTGCTGTACGGCGTTGATATTGTCGAGAACGAAATCGGCGTCCGCAAGAAAGCTGACCTGAGTCAGGTTTCTCCAACCCTGGAATGAGAAACTGGAATAGCCCAGGTCGTCCAGCGGCAATGTCTGCTGCAGCGAGTCGCCGCGGTTTTGTTGAACAGGTACATATCGGTGTTATCGACCTTCGGCTGGGTCGTGATGAAGGGCGAATCCGATGTCAATTGCCGCGTAATCCAGCCCGAGCAGGCTGAACAGTCCGCCGTCTGCCGCCATCAGCGTGATCGGCATGTCCGCGAACACTAGCAGCCCCTGGGATCCGTCGGCGCCGACATCGAACTGCAGAAGGTAGGGAATGTCAGATGTTGCGTCTCCTGTTATGCGGAATCCGCCTTCCGGGTAGGTGGCGATGATGTTGGGAGGTACATCTTCAAACGATATAAGCTCTGGCGAGTTGAAAGTCAACACCGCCGCTTGGGCACTGGGTGCGAGGCAAAACGCCGCCAAGCAGGCAAGTCGACACATCAGCTTGTTCATGGTGCTACTCCTGAGAAAAGTGAAGAAAAATCACTGCGCGCCAGGCAGCGGGGTGAAGAGATAGGGAAAGCCCTCAAGCAGCGGCACAACCGCCTGGTCCACTGCATCGTGCAGGAGGTACGCCGTGGTGCCCAGGGGTACTTGCGACGGGTTGCAGCCGAATCCGAGCGCGTTGGCATTTCCATTCGCCACGCACAAGCCGCCCATCACAGCCACCAGGGAAATATCGACCACATCGTCCTTGGGGCGGCGTCCGTTCGGATACCCGGCCCTGTCCGTGCCGTTGGCCAGGATGTTGCCGACGATGCCGAGCCGGTTCTGCTGCGCGAACGGGACCGCGGGAATATCCGTGTTGAGCCGCAGCATCTCGGAAGGCACCACGTTTTGCGGCCGATTGATCCCGGTGATACCGGTCAGAAACGTGGTCACCAGATCAGTGCGTGGGATGTTGGTAGGCGCCAGGCCAGACGTTGCGAAGGCAAGCTCCACCAGTCTGGGCAGGGTTGGGTTGGTCACGTACTTCGCGAACTGTCCGTCGTCGCGCGGCAACGAACTATTGAAGCGGTCCTTATCCGGCAGACCGATAACCACTTCGTTGACCAGGGGCATACCCAGTCGCGATACCTGCACCCAGGCGCCGCCATAACGGATGGTGGTCTGGTATCCACTCGGCGGGTTGGGGTTCACCAACTGGCTCTGGCGAACGCTTGCACTGGACCAGGCCCCGATCACTGGATCATTGCTGTTTGCGGCACGCAGACACGATTTGGAGATTTCGAGTGCCAGCGTGGTGACATTCTTGTCGCCGAGCACGTTGGGAACCGCATTGATATTTGCCGGATTGGTGATAAACGCCAGAGGAGCGTTGATCAAGTCGAATATGACGCCCACGTTGATTGCAAAGGCTTCCTTGCGCTGGCCGACGAACATCTTGCCCGGGGTGGCGCATCCGGGAATGTTGACCGCGTAGATATGTTGAGCAGCGTAGGCAGCGTAGTCGGGGATGGTCTTGGTGCCGATATTGTCGACCGGCTTGTCGAACACCGAGGCGCTAGTACCGAAGCCGGTGATCGCTGACGAGGCACCAGTGCGGCGGTCACCGCGCACCAGCGCCACGGTATATTGCTCATTCACGTTCAGTGCGGGATCGTTCGGCACACTGACCGGCCCGGCTTGGGTGAACGGAATCGCAATATTCTGCTGGCCAATGGGCAACGTGATGCCCTTGAACAGATTCTGGAAGCGAAACTGGAAAGTCAGGTCTTCGCGCGCATCGCCGTTGTTGTCGATGTGAATTTCGTACAGCGCGTTCGGATCCATCTTGAAATAGTTCGGTCCGCCATACGGATCCTGCAGCGGCTGAAAATTGGCGATCACGGTTACGAAATCGCTGCGACCGGTCTCATAACTGTTGAACAGGTACACATCGGTGTTATCGACCTTCGGCTGGGTCGTGATGAAGGGCGCTTCTCTATGGCTAGAGGCGTGCGCCGGCAGGGAGGCCAGCATGGTGGCGCCTGCGAGGATGGGAACGATACCGGCTAACTTTGCAAGCCGCCGGGGAATTGGAAGGATCATGGTTGGCTCCTAGAAATACGGGCTGTGGCACAAAGGGTTTTTTCGGTTTGCCGCACCGAGGCGCGACATGGCCGATACGCAGCAACGGAGCTGACGGCTTCGCACAGTGTTGTGAAGGCGAAACAATCTTTCTGTGCCATAACACACACACAGCGCGAAAATTTGTGCCTGGCACCGGCAAGGGCGGCTGGGGCATGTAGGAGGGCACCGACAGCATCACGCGCCGCGCTTCACCGGGGCGATGCGCGTTTGCCCACTAGCCGCAGTGTCGATGGCCTCGTAACCTTCATTCACATTGCAAATCGGCAATGTGAGCTGTAAGGACAGCCATTTCAATCCTCACTCTCGGAGTAAACGCATCATGAATATCATCATCTGGTTAATTGTCGGCGGCGTCATTGGATGGCTTGCGAGCATCGTCATGAAAACGGACGGGCAGCAAGGCATTTTTCTCAATGTGGTGGTCGGCATCGTCGGCGCGATGATCGGCGGCTGGGTACTGTCGCCGCTGTTTGGCGTGGCCACCATCAACCAGAACAGCTTCAGCCTGCCTGCCTTGCTGGTCTCGTTCCTGGGCGCTGCCATTCTGCTGGCCATCGTGAACCTGATCCGCCGCGGCATGGCACGCTGACAAAACCAAACAGAAAGGAAAACATCATGGCAAGCAACACAAACATCAACACTCCGGCCACCGATGCCAATCGCGACCCGCTGACCGGCGCGCCTGGCGCGCATCCGCTCGGAACCGGAGTCGGCGCAGTGGTCGGCGGTGCCGCCGCGGGTGCCGCAACCGGTACATTCGCTGGGCCCGTGGGCACGGTGATCGGTGGCGCCATCGGCGCAGTGGTCGGCGGACTCGCGGGCAAGGAAGTTGCCGAGTCGATCGATCCCACGGCCGAGGACGCGTACTGGCGTGACAACTACAGTGACCGGCCCTACGTGGACAGCACGCTGGGCTACGACGAATATCGTCCGGCCTTCGGCTACGGCGTCAGCGCATACCAGAAGCATGCGGGACGCAAATTCGAGGATGTCGAAGGCGATCTGTCGAGCGGCTGGAACAGGGCGCGCGGCAAGTCTTCACTGGAGTGGGCCGGCGCCAGAGGCGCGACGCGCGACGCCTGGAACCGCGTGAGCGACACGGCGGAACGCGCCATGCCCGGCGACTCGGATCGGGACGGGAAGTAGACACACATCCCTTCAAGGCCGCCTTGCACCGCGGCCCTTGCGCCGGCTTGTCTACCGACAGGCCTGGCGCGGGGCTTTGCGGCTTTTCAGGTTAGGCGGCAACGGTTCGGTGAGGTTCACCACGTTCGGTGAGGTTCACCACGTTCGGTGAGGTGCCGGCATGGTGCGCTTCTTCGAGCGGCGTCACAGGCGCGGTCCTGACGGCTGCCAGGCGCCGTAACAAGCGGTCGATCCTGTTCATGTTGTTGATCGCTGCCGTTTCGAGCTCGATCAGCCGCAAGGTCTGGGTTATGTAGGCTTCGTTGAGCGCGGACAGGCTTTCCAAATAGATAGGTCGCTTCCCGCGCTGTAACGGGTCACGCGCGGAATGCCGGCGGGAAAATGTCTCGTCAGTATCGGTCAGATTGCGGTGTGCCGTGTGGTGGTCAGACATGCGGGCTCGAGGGCTGCTTGCCCATGGCCTGGCGCTGGCGCGGTCGGGTCAGCGCGGTAAGGGCTTTCATCCAGGTTCCCGCCGGCGCGGCGCGCACCACCTTGGCAACGAGGACCGGAAGCATCGATACCACGACTGGTGTCAACAACCAGCGCCATGGTCGGCTCCAGGCAAGCAGCCCGCCGACCAGCGCCGCGCCGGCCACCAGGCCCAGGGGATTGCGTTGTGCGAACGGCTGGACCGCCGTCTCCACCGCCTCCTTCGCGAAAGTGCCGGCGACCACCAGTGGGTTGTCGCGTTCATGGGGTGCGGCGGCGCTTTCGAACAGCGCCTGGCGTATGCGCTCGCGCGACAGCGTGAGGCGTTCGGACGCGGTCAACAAATCGTTCATGGGGTACCTTCTTCCTTTCGCCCGTCGCGTCGCTGGGCCTGCGCGTGCAACCGAGCGGAGTTCCATGGGCTACGGTGCGTCCTTCGTGCTTCGCACTGCGGGGCTGAGCGCATTGGGAGCGGCCCGGCGGCGCTCACGGGCCTACCCCTTCGTGCTGCGCACTGCGGGGCTGAGCGTCTTGGGAGCGGCGCGGCGGCGCTCATGCACCTTCCTGCCGGAACATCGCCACATCTGACTTGATCTGGCGGCGCAGGTGTTCGAAGGCTGCCGAACCCGGTGGCTTTCGAGCTGCCAGCAGGCATCCTATTGCCACCAAGATAGGCGGCAGCGGCACCGCCCACAGCGCCCAGGGTGCGGGCATCTGATCGACTGGCACCACGGCGCACAGCAGCAGCGCAACGCCGGCCAGCACGAGGCCGATGCCAAGGCAGCCGAGTCCCACCGCGCCGAGCAAGGCGCCACGTTTCAGGGTCGATGCGGCCTGGCCGGTTTCGGCGCCAGCCAGTTCCGCATACGCTTCCAGGTGCTCCAGCAGCAGCTGAGGATGGGTTGCGATCAGATGCAGCAAGGGATTGGACATGGGCACTGGTGGCCTGCCTGGCTTTGTTTCAGCCGCGGTGACTGGAGCGGGTCAGCAGGCTCAGCAGCGCCATCAGGCCGGCGCCCGTGGCCGCTGCGATGAGCATCGCTTTGATCGGCTCATCCTTGATGTAGCTGATCGTGCTTTCGGTGGCGTGCCGCGCACCTTCGCGCAGGTGCTGAGCGGTATCGTTGACGCTGTCGATGCCCTGCTGCGCCAGTGCGGCGGCGCGGTCGATCGCGGGTTCCGCCTGCTGGCGCAGGTTCTGCACGCCGCCGGCCAGGTTGTCGAATGTGCTGTTGGTCGCACGTTGGGTGGATTTGATGGCGTCGTCGGCCGTCTCGGCTGCCTGGGCGGCCAGGGTTTTGGCTTGTTGCTCGGCGATGTTCACATCAGACATGATTTTTCCTTTCGGTTTGCATGAGAAGCTGGTTGCGCAGCGATGGAGCAAGTGTCGAATGCGGTTCTGTTTTCCGCGATAGGTTGCGTCGCCGTAGCGTTGTCGGATGAGTGCAAATGACGGCGTAGGAGGTCGCTGACACGCCCACGTCCAGATCCGCCGCCGCTTTTCTTGTTCACCGTCCAGCGTGCAGGGCCCCATCCCAAGCGGCACCCAACAAGCCGCGTATCTTGGCCGCTGCGGTTGGCGTGGCCTTGTGCGCTCCGTTCCGGCAGGTCGAAAGCATCCGCGCGGGTGATGCTGGAAGCTGGGCGACTGGCAATCTCCTGTATGGCGCCTGTAGCCAAGCGTTTGCCAAGCAGAAGTCAGCAGCCTTGCTCGGCAAGATATTCCGCAAGCCCTGATGAAGCACGCCCGCTGTCGGAGCAGGTGCTAAATCTTGCATCGCCTCGCGGTGGCGCATGCCTCAAGGCGCGAACGCTTCGACCTTCAATCCTTCGACGGCCGAGAAGTGTTTGACGTTGGCGGTGAGCACGGGCAGTTGATGTTCCAGCGCGGTGGCGGCGATGAGCGCATCGCCCATTTGCAGGCCGTTGCTCAAGGTGAGCGACTCCATCAACTCGATGGCCCGCTGCGTGATGGCTTCGGACACCGGCAGCAAGGTCGCGGCGCGGTGCTGCAGCATCTTCTTCACCGCCACGAGTTCGGCCTTGTTGCGCATGCCCTGCAGCACTTCGAGGTAGCTCACCGCCGACAGCGTGAGCGCGCCAAGTTCATCGAGTCGGCGCGTGGCCTGCGGGTAGCCACGCAGATGCCAGATCAGCACATCGGTATCGACCAGCATCATCAGGGTTCGTTGCGCGAGCCGTCGCGGTTGTAGCGCGGCTGGCGGATCTTGCGCACGTAGGCCGCCACGTCGGCCATGTCTTCGCGGTCGCGCCAGATCCCGAAGGCCGGATCGTCGGTCGTGAATTCCTCGGCCGGCGCGGCCTGCGCTTCTTCCTCGATGCGTACCGTCACAAGTGCGCCGCTGGCCTTGGCCAGCTTCGCGCGCCACTTCTCCGGCAGCTCGGCCACCGGCACATGCTCGAACACGACTGCATTCATCGCTAATCCTTCCTCATGTGAGCGGCGGCATCACGCCGCCGCATAGGCGCGCCGGGCGCGCGCATCGCGCAACAGACCATCAACCACATACAGCAGCTTGTCGCGCTCGTCGGGTGACAACTCGCCGATGGCACGCACGCGCTCCAGCATCGAGCTGTCCTGCACAAAAGCGCTTTGCCCATGCTGTGACACCAAAGAGTCCAGCGTCACCCCGAAGGCGTCGACCAGCTTCTTGGCCACCTCGATGGAAGGCGTCATCTGGCCGCGCTCGTAGCGGCCAATGATGGCCCCGGAAGTACCGATCAACTTGCCCACCTCGGGCTGCGACCAGCCCTTGAGGCGGCGCAAATCATGCACACGCTTGGCATACACAACTTGAATCTCGCTCATATCGTCACCTACTCATCACCAAAGGCACCTCAAAACGGTGCCGATAGGCCAATTTAGGGGACGGCAAGGTGACGGTCAATGCCTCTTTGTCTGCACAAGAGTAGCACGCATCGACCGTTCGCCACGCAAAGGTGATGACAAGAATTTTTGAGGACGATGCCATGCCCCGCATACCTGACGAATGGGGCGTGATCGTGCTGGGCATCTTGCAGCTGGGAATAGCGCAGCGCGGGCAACTGACGAATGGGGCGTGATCGTGCTGGGCATCTTGCAGCTGGGAATAGCGCAGCG
>CAZADK010000038.1:0-14376 GCA_964483855.1 uncultured Rhodoferax sp. | reverse complement strand
CTGGCGCGCAACTTGCCATACAGATGCAGGTGCGCGCCAGGCAGGGACAGCACGGACTCCCAGTCGGGTGTGCGCGGTGGCGCATCGGCCTGCGCCGGTTCCCCCGCCCGCGTATGCCACAGGTCGCCCAGCAGGTTCAGCATCACGGCCGCACTATGCTGGCGCGGCGTGGGCAAAGGCAGACCGGCCAGCGCATGCACCTGCAGGTCGAACTGCGAATGGTCACAGGCATCCAGCGTGTAATGCCCGCTGTTGTGCGGGCGCGGCGCGATCTCGTTGACCAGCAGTGCAGCGCCATGGGGCGCCGTCGCATCAGCCACAACGAAGAACTCGACACACAACACGCCCACGTATTCCAGCTCGGCAGCGATGGCGCAAGCCGCCGTGCGCGCCTGCTCGGCCAGCGCCGCGGGCAGGTTGCCATCAAACACCTCGGTCATCACCAGGATGCCGGCCACATGCAAGTTGCGCTGTACCGGATAGGTCACCATCGCGCCGTCCCATCCGCGCGCGACGATGACGGAACATTCGCTGTGCAGATCGAGCCGGCGCTCCAGCACGCAGGGTACGGACTTGAGCTGCGCCCAGGCGGCCGCCAGTTCCGCGCGAGCGCCGACCCGCACCTGGCCCTTGCCGTCATAACCGAGCTGCGCAGTCTTGAGAATGCCTGGCAACAGCGTGTCGTCGATCAACGCCAGTTGCTCGGCGGTCGTGATCACCGCATAACGTGCCGTAGGCACACCGCAGGCACGAAAATGCGCCTTCTCTCGAATCCGGTCCTGTGCGATTGCCAGGCATTGGGCCGACGGCGCGACCGGCCGGTGCGCACCCAGCGTGAACATGGCGCCAGCGGGCACGTTCTCGAATTCGGTCGTGATGGCGGCACAGCGTTGCATCATCTGGGCCAACGCCTGCTCGTCCAGGTAGTCGGCCTGGACGTGGAAATGACTCACCAATCCGGCCGGGCTGACCGGATCGGGATCGAGCACGGCGGTGAAATATCCCATCCGCTGGGCCGCCTGCACGAACATGCGGCCGAGTTGTCCACCACCCATGACCCCCAGCGTGGTCTGCTGGCCGCTCGCTGTCGTGCCGGGCAATATGGCCTGCCGGGTCATGGTGTCTTGCCCGGTGTCGGCATCAGCGCCGCGTTGGCCGGGGGCACGACCATCGCACGGGCCGCTTCGGTCTGCTCGGCACGAAACGCCTCCAGCCGCGCATGCAGCTCCGGGTCTTCACCGGCCAGCAGCGCCACCGCAAACAGGGCCGCATTGGCCGCGCCGCCAGCGCCGATCGCAAACGTGGCCACCGGGATACCCCTGGGCATCTGCACGATGCTGTGCAGTGAATCGACGCCGCCAAGGTGTTTGCCGGCCACCGGCACGCCGAGCACCGGCACGCAGGTCTTGGCCGCCAGCATGCCTGGCAGGTGGGCGGCGCCGCCGGCCCCGGCGATGATGGCCTTGAGGCCCCGGCCCCGCGCCGACTCGGCATAACGGAACATGTCGTCGGGCATCCGGTGCGCCGATACCACCCGCGATTCGTGGCCGATGCCAAACTGTTGGAGAATCTGTACTGCGTGTTGCATGGTGTCCCAGTCGGAACTGGAACCCATGACGACGCCGATTTGAATGTTCATGGTGATTGGCGGGCGGGGGTGAATGGCCCTTGGTGCGGTGCCGCAGGCGCAGGGCCTGCTGCCTGAAACCCGATTTTAGTCAGTCCCCCTGTATGTCCCATCCTTGACCCTGGTGAAACCACAATGATCAACGTTACCGCCGCCAATTTCGAAGCCGAAGTCATCGCAGCCTCGATGGACACCCCGGTGCTGGTCGACTTCTGGGCCCCCTGGTGCGGCCCGTGCAAAGTCATCGGCCCGCTGCTCGAAAAACTCGAGAAGGACTACCAGGGCCGCTTCAAGCTCGTCAAGATCGACTCCGACTAGGAGCAGGAACTCAGTCAGGCCTTCGGCATCAGCAGCATCCCCACCTGCGTGCTGATGGTCGGCGGCAAGCCGGCGGACGGCTTCATGGGCGCCGTGCCGGAAGGCCAGCTCAAGGCTTTCCTGGACAAACACCTGCCGCCGGCCGACGTGCTCGAGGCCGAGGTCACCGGCGAGACGATCTCCGATGCACCGGCCGACAACGACCCGCAAGCGCGCCAGGAGGCGCTGCACCAAGCCGTGCTGCAGAAGCCGGACGACGACGATGCGCGTTTCGCTTACGTGAAGTTCCTGCTGCTGGACGGACAACTGGCCCAGGCCAGGGCCACGCTCGAACCCGCCTTGCCCCGCGTCGCGCTGGTGCGGCGTATCGACTCGCTGCACCGCTGGATCAGCGCCATCGACTTTGCCGCGCAACACGGTGCAGCCGACACCGCGTTGGCGGGGCTCGATGCCAGGATCACGGCCAACAAACGCGATTTTGATGCCCGTTTCGGCAGGGCCCAGCTGCTGCTGGCTGCACAGCAATGGACCGCCGCGATGGACGAACTGCTCGATATCCTGATGCGCGACAAGAGCTGGAACGAGGAACAGGCGCGCAAGCAGTTCATCGCCATCCTGGACATCATCGAGCCGCCGCCGGTCAAGGTGGCCGATGGACAGGTCCCGCCGGTCGACCCGGTGGTGGCGACCTACCGCCGACGTCTGAGCAGCGTGGTGCTGAGCTGAGCTGAGCTAAGCTGAGCGCCCGCCCGCCCGCTGACGGCGCGGTCGTCAGCTTCAACTTCTTGCCTGCTCCACCAGCGCGGCGATGCTCCCCAGCGTGGCTAGCTGGTCCGCGTCGAAACCGATGGCGGCAAAGTCGATGCCGTAGCGCTCCTCCAGGTGCACGACGATCTGCATCGTTGCCAGGGAGTCGATCAGCCCCGAGGCCACCAGCGGCTCATCCAGCCCCAGGGTCTCGACCGGCTTGCCGGGTTTCTGGATCGTGCGCAGGAACTGGCGCAACGCGTCGACGACGGTGTCGGCCGGTGCACTCATGATGGTGTGGCCCCGCTCATGATGCGCACCAGATCCACTGCCGGCGTATCGACACAGGCGGCGCGCACCGCCTCACGGTTGATCTTGCCGCGCGAGGTGCGCGGTATCTCTGCCACGACCCACCAGCGCGACGGCATCTTGTGTTCGGCCAGATGCTGTCGCATCCAGGCATGCAAGCCCCGGATCGTCGTATCCTGCCCGTCATCCAGCACCACGGCGATACCGACCACCTGTCCATACATGTCGTCGTCGAGCGCAAAGGTACAGACGTCGCTGGCCGGGGCAAACCGCTCCACCACGGCGTCGAGATCGGCCGGGTAGATCTTCATGCCGCCCTTGTTGATCTCGTCGCGCTCACGGCCGCGCAGCGACAGACGGCCCTGTGCGTCCAGCACGCCGATGTCGCCGGTGAAGAACCAGCCGTCGATGACCGCCTTGGCGGTCAGGTCGTCGCGCTGGAAATAGCCCTTCATCAGTGCCGGCGTGTTGAGCCAGACATACCCGGCTTCGCCAGAGGCGCACTCCATGCCGGCATCGAGGGGCCGCTCGGTGTCCGCCGTGCGCAGGACCTTGACCACGGCGCCCCAGCCTTCACCGACCAGGCCATCCTCAGCCGGCACATCGGCATCGGCCAGGCCCACCACCCAACTACCGGTCTCGGTGATGCCATAGGCGTTGCACACCTGCCGGGTCCCGGTCCAGTTGCGAATTTCCTCCCACACGTGGGCCGACAACGGCGCCGAGCCGACATGTACCCGCAGCAGGCTGCCCTCCTTGGGCCGGCGCGACAACTTCAGCGCCATGCGCCAGACCGACGGAACCGACGACATGAAGGTGATGCGGTGTTCGTCGAGCAAGGCACCAAGCCGCATGATGATGTCGGCCCGAAACGGCGGCGTGATGTACAGATCCTGGCCCGACAACCAGGGGAACAGGCAGTTGCAGATCAGGCCATGGCCAAAATGGGTGGGCAGCATACACAGTGTGCGCGCGAAGGCCGCCGTGCCGAGGTGTTCACGCAGCGAGACCCAGCGCGCACGCAGGCTGCGATGGGTGTGGACCACACCCTTGGGTGCGCCCGTCGACCCGGATGTGAAAAGGATCAGGGCATCGTCATCCAGGTGACTGAGGCCCGCCACGGCCGTTTCCGCGCCGGTGTCGCCGGTCTGGACCACGGGCACCGCGGCCTGGCCCAGCGCCGCCAGCACCGCCGGGTCGGTGGCATCGTCGACCACGGCGAGCCGCGGATGCGCCGCCTCGACCAGTGTCACGACCTCGAACGCGGTCAACCGCGCGTCGATGGGCACCGCGCACGCCCCCAGGCGCCAGATCGCCAGCAGTTCGGCGAAGAACTCCAGCCGGTTGCCGAACGGCAGCAACACCCGATCGGCGCGCGCCAGGCCCAGGCGCTGGAGCCGCGCCACGCGCAGGCCCACCTCCTTGTCGATCTGGTCGCGATCCCAGCGACGGGCGCTGATGGGCTCCACGAGACTACCCACCTGCAGGTCGAGAAACATGTTGCATTCCCTCCAGTGATCGGTTGCGTGCCTCAGGCCAGGCCCCAAAGCATCAGGAAGAAATCGGTGCGCGCGCGAAACCCGGCCGCGGCGTGGACATTCCAGATCGAGATCAGGCCGAAGAACGTCCAGACCCCAAAAATACGCAGCGGGCGAGGCGTGCGAGCCGCCGGCACACCGGCACCCCGGCGTTTCTGCTCGCGCAGCATCGACAGGTAGACGCCGGCCGCCAGCAAGGCACAGTAGAACATGCGTGAACTCTGCGCCACCACGATATCCGGCAGTTGTCCCCGCGCCAAAGCCGCGGACTCCTTGATCAGGTGGTAGTACACGTTTCCAACAAAGGCCGCTGCAACGACCGCTGCCAGCAGCCGCAGCGCGGGTCTGCGCTGGAACCGCCGTCCCACGCCGGTGAACGTGGGCATGAAGAAGAACGTGACCAGCAGTTCCTTGAAGTAGTAGAAATACCGGTTCCAGAATTCGACCACCGACTCGGCCAGCAAGGGCTTGTAGGTGTTACGAAACACATGGAAGCCGTACAGGCGCAGAAACCCGACGATCAGGTGGCCCTTGATGGCCAGCCGCAATACGTCGGCGAACAGCTCGGCATACACGCTGGCCCAGGAAACGGCCCATGGGGCATCGGCACCCTGGGCCATCAGGTTCCGGAGTTCAGGCAGGCCCACGGTGAGCCCCCCCAGTGCACCTGTCAGCCGGTTGCCGCTGCCATACAGCAGGCCTTCGAACGCCGTCAGCACCAGACGCCACACGACGGCCAGCAACAACAGCTTGACTCCTGCCAGTTGAGACCGCGCCAGGGCCTCGGTCGTGCTGGCCTCGTGCTGCGACAGATAGGCCAGGCCCTTGCCATATGGTGTCTGCGATCCGCCATACGCCGGCCACAGGTAGAACGCGTGATCGTGCCAGCCGGTGCCCGCCATGCGACCAAGTTGCCCGGCCAGCAGCAGATAGCCCAGACGCCACAGCAGCATCGGCAACATGATTGCCAGCCCCAGCAGCACCGGCCGCCACGGGCCGCTGGTCGATGGCGTCAGCCACAGCAGCACCAGCAGTGCCCAATACGCGGCGTGCAGGCTCCATTGCGGGTGCTTGCGCATGGGCGCCGGCAGCCGGGTGAAGTTCACTGCCGCCCGGTACACCAGCCAGAAGAACGCGAACTGCGCGCACGCGACCAGGGCCGTGCCAAGGGCACTGCCCGGCACGGCCATGTCCGGGTGTTTGGCCATGGTCTGGAACGTTGCAACCGTCCCGACCACCAACGCAGCGAATGCCAGCAAACGCCTGCGCCGCGCGGGCGGTGTCAGCCAGACCAGGCCGCGCCCGAACACCCGGCACCACGCCTGCACCACCGCCGGGTTCTCATGGAATTGGGTCAGATTGCGAAGTGCCATCGGGGCGCAGGATAGATCGCCATCCTTGCGCCACCATTAAGGCAAGTCCAACCACCGACCGAACGCCGAAGCGTCGGCCCCCCCTGCGGAACCCGGGTCAGCCGGTGGAGGTCAGGCGCTGCAGCGCCTCCTGGTATTTGGCTGCGGTGGCCGCGATCACATCGGCAGGTACCTGCGGGGCCGGCGGCCGCTTGTTCCAGGGCTGGCCGTCGATACGGCTCTGCTCGAGCCAGTCGCGCACGAACTGCTTGTCGTAGCTCGGCGGGTTGCTGCCCTCTGCATACGCCTCCAACGGCCAGAAACGCGACGAATCGGGTGTCATCACCTCGTCCATCAGCACCATGCGACCTTGCGCGTCCAGGCCGAATTCGAACTTGGTGTCGGCAATGATGATGCCCTTGGCCAAGGCGATCTGCGCGCCGGCCAGGTACAGCGCAATGCTGGTGTCGCGCATCTGCGAGGCCAGTTTGGGCCCGATCATTTCGACGGTGCGCTCGTAGGTGATGTTCTCGTCATGCTCGCCCGCTTCGGCCTTGGCGGCCGGCGTATAGATCGGCGCTGGCAGTTTCGACGCATTGCGCAGCCCCGGCGGCAATGCGACACCGCATACGGCCTGGTTGTGCTGGTATTCCTTCCAGCCACTGCCCGCCAGGTAACCGCGCACGACGGCCTCGACCGGCAGCGGGCGCAGGCGCTGCACCAGCATCGCGCGGCCGCGCACCTGCGCCCGCTCGCCTTCGGTGACGACCGATTCGGGCGCATCGCCGGTCAGGTGGTTCGGGCAGATCGCGCCCAGCTTGTCGAACCAGAACAGCGCCATCTGCGTCAGCAGCGAGCCCTTGCCGGGTACCGGCTGGTCGAGGATGACGTCGAACGCGCTCAGGCGGTCGCTGGCAACCATCAGGATGCGGTCGTCGCCAACCGCATAGTTGTCGCGCACCTTGCCGCGTGCGAGCAGGGGCAGGGACTGGATGTCGGAGGTGTGCAGGGAGGATTTTTCAGATGCGCGGACGTCGGTCATAGGCGAAATTATCCTCGTCTGGGTAAGGCATCCAGGCCCTTGATGAAGTTGCGCTTGGCCTTGTATTGGGCTCGCAACAACATCAGCCACTGGTCGCGCTCGGGCGCAGGCAAGCGCTCCAGCGTCTCGCGCACGATCTCCAATACCTCGATGTAGGGCGTGGACGCGCGCGTCATCCAGGCCGCGAACACCCGCTGCAACAAGGGCACGGCTTGTGCATGGCGTGACGGCGGCAGCGCTTTGGCGATCGTGCGCAACAACGCCGGCCGGCACACATGCGGTGGCTGCACCAGTGCCAAGGCGTCGTCCAGCTTTGCTTCGGCCAGCAGCCAGCTGACCCGCGTGTCGACATGGCGGCCTTGCGCAGTAGCGGGCGACGCCATGCTTCGCCCGCCAAAGGGCGGTGCGATTTCGCGGTCCGCAGCCCAGGTGAACAGTTCGTCTCGATAAATCGCAAGATCCCGTCCGGCCTTGCCTGCTGCCAGCAGCGCGGCTTGGAAGTGCTCGACGTCCGGCATGTGCTCCACCTGCCGGCGTCGAATCACCAAGGCCTCCTCGTGCCAGCCGTCTCGCTCGCAACAGCGCAGCAAATCCTGTTCGCATCGCCAGTCGTTTGGGTACAGCCGCGTCGCCGCACGCGCCTGCGCCAACGCCTCGTCCTTCTTGCCCAGCGACTCGTAATACGCGACCAGCTCGGAATGCTCGGCGGCGTCGGTCAAGCTGGAGCGCATCAGGTCGATCACGGCCTGCTTGTCGCCCTGGCTCTCGAGCACATCCAGGTAACGGCGCCGTAGTCGCTCGCGTTGGTAGTCGAAGCGGCCACCCTGTCCGGCGACGGCCGACACTGCACTCTGACGCTGCGATGCACCTCTGCGCCCCTTGCCACCATCGGCAGTTGTTGTAACGGCCGGCGGATGCCGCGCAACCCAATCCTGCCAATCCTCCGCCGCCTTGCTTTGATATGCCTGCTGCACCGCGCCACCGGCCGCGGCCAACACCGCCGGCTCGTTCCACAAGCCCCAAGGGTCAGCCTGCATCAGGTTGAACCAGTCGTCGAGCCAATTGGCGGCAGGCGGCGCGGCGCGCAGGCAACGCAGCAATAGCTCCATCAGCTGATCCATGACTTCACTGATTTCACCGTCGGAATCGTCGGCTTCGTCACACACCAGATAGATGCGATGCAGCGCATGCTCGCACAAGGCGCGTGCCTGCTCCGGGTCATGCGCCAGCACCGATTCAATCAACGGAAGGGCTTTCTCCGCACGGCTCGCATACGCGGCCGATTCCCGCCAATCCAGAGGCTCACGGTTGGCCAACAGATCGGTAACCACTATTTTCATTGCCTGCGGATCGCCAAGCGAGCGCGACCGCGCAGCCCAGGCCGTGAGATCGGCCATCAGCTCACTGTCACTCTGGGCCCAGGCCCAAAGGCGCTGCGCAAGATCGGCTGCATCCTGTTGCTGTAGAAAATCCTGCAACTCTTGTCGGCGTTGCTGTTGCGCGCGCTGCTGTTGGCCTGCTGCGACATCTGGCATCTGGTTGTCTGATGATGCATCTTGCCGGTTCGACGTCGGTGTCCGTGCACCGGACCGGATGAATCGTTCGCTGCCCATGGCACGCCGCCTACAGGGTCACCACTTTGGTGGACTCTTCGCCAAACTGGCTGATCACCCGCACCGCCACTTTCTTGCCCTTGAAAGCTGCGATCGGATGCGACTGGAAGCCGTAGACGCGCTCGAACGCCTCATCATCCAGCACGATCTTGAGCGTACGTTCTGCATTGCGTTTGGTCGACGCCACCGCCAGGTTATGCAGGCCGCGTTTGAACTTGTCGAACTCGTCGGCATCGCCGCCGCAGAAAAACACCTGGGTCGCGACAAAGTTGGAACCGTCGTAGGCATCGTCGACCATCCAGTATGAAATGTCGGCCACGCTGCGGCCTTTGACCTCGTCCTTCACCGGGTCGTAGATGTCGAGCCCGCGAATCTCGATTTGCGCGGTGTCACCATGGCGGATCACACCCACATCGGGTTCACCAATGGTGACGAAACTGGCTGCCTTCTTGTCCTTCTTGATCAGCCCTTCCTGCATCAGGTCGTCGTGCATGCGCACCTTGGTGACTTCGAAGCCGCCCACCTTCATCGTCACGTTGCGGTTGTCCACGTCGCTCTCGAAACCAAACCCCAGCAGCACCAGCCAGTCGGCATCGGCGCGTTGGCGACAAGCCTTGATCGCGGAATTGACCGCCGCCCGGCTGACCGCGCCGAACTGCGGGCCGATATGCAGATACGCCTTGGCTTCGCCCTTGGCGGTGTTGTACCAACCCTCGGCATGCAGCGCACCTTCGTCGTCGTTGATGGTGTCGACCCGGTTGAACACCGCCGTCTCGTTCCGGTCACCGTTCTTGATGCCGGCCGTCTTGAGGTGTTCGAACACCCTGTCCATGAACCGCTGCACGTTGTCCATCGCGGTGTTGGCTTCGGCGATACGGTCGGGGGCCATCGGCTCGAAACTTTGCAGGGTTTCGACGGTGAAGGGACCGGCGACGCGGAGTTTTTTCTTGTCTTGTTCGGGTTGGTCAAACAGATTCCGGGTCTCTGGCGAAGTATTGTTCGCAATGTCGCCGAGAGTCACATGTACAGCCTTCTTGTACACGAATCCGTGGCGGATATCCTGCCCGGCGACGTCAGCTAGTTTGTACCAAGGGAAAGTCGCTGTCATCAGTCTGGTCTTGGCGATATTCAATGCAATACGCGACGTGTCAGAGGTGATCCAGCGGCGGCCCCATTGCTCAGCAACATAGGCTGTCGTTCCACTACCGCAGGTCGGATCGAACACCAAGTCGCCAGGATTCGTAGTCATCAATACGCATCGCTTGATGATCTCATCGTTGGTTTGAACAACATAGATGGGGTTCGCCGCGCCGCCCAAGCCATCCCACCAGTTACTTCGCTCCTTGAACGGAAAATCATCCAGGTAGCGTTTGCCGTCAAGCGACGCGCCTGACGCGCACAGACGATTGGCATCTCGAAGCCGTTCCATCGGAATGTCACCGCTGCCGTTGTCTCGACTCCTAAATGACCAGCAACGGTTCTTTGGAGGCGCAAATGATCGTCCTTTAAATTCGATCGGGTCCATCTGATTCTTCCGAGTCCCGCCATTTGTAATTGGCCAAGGTCGAAATAGTCTTGCTCCCTTGTAATCTCGAAATAGCTGAGATGGATTCAATCGATAGTCTTTGGGTCCATCCGCAGTTGGCACTTCGGCCAAGGTGCACTCAGTGCCGTCGGGCATTTCAACAAACCGAAACTCGGAAAGTGTTTCTGCATCGATCTCTCGGGCCTCATACAGCCGATTGAACTTGATCAATTGAGAGGACCTCGGACTCTTCCCGTACCAGAGTAAATAGTCATTCACTGGATCGACGAGGTTTCCTTTCTGACTACCTTTCTTCTAACCAACGCGGGTCGCTTCTTGGCTCCTACGCCGTCGCTGTAGGGGTAACGCACCAGGACAATATCACCAGCGGCCACTGATATCAGGGGAATCGCACTCACAGGGCGTTCCAGACTTCGTCTTCTTCGTTGTCCCAGATTCGGCTCATGCTGTCGGCCGCGACCGCTTGCCAAAATTCGTGATCGGCAGCCTTGTCCACCTCGGCACTGATACGCTCGATCGCCGCAACGAGTTCGTTCTTGATCCGTTCAATATCCGTGATCTCGACGAAATACCAGGGCACGCCACCGGTCAGCGCAGGTTGCCCATTGACCGCCGGCAACCAGCGCTGCTGCATGTAATACCGCTTGAGTTCCTTGTCCCTGGCAAAACCGGTGATCTCGACGATCAGGTTGAACACCTCGTCGTCCGGCGTCTTGATCCGGCACAGAAAATCGGGCAAGTACTTGCGCTCGACGCCTTGCTTGTCCACATAAGGCACCTCAAAGCCGAGAAAGGCGTTCTTGACGTAACTCTGCACCGCATCGATCTGCTCGAAGGTCTTGGCGGCAATCTGTTCCCAGCTGTCGGTGTCGGCCACGACCAGATTGACGTGGCTCTTTTTTGTCGGGTAGACCGGCCTGGCAGTGCTGGCCCGCACATCGGACGTGCTGCCGCGCGGGTTGTAGCGGTTGAGCAAAGGCACGATATGGGTGTCACCGTGCACGATCTGCTGTTCGATCGCGGCGGCTTCGATACCCGCGTACACACTCTGCACCACGGCCTCGGGCGGATACAGCCGCACCATGCGTTTGTAGCGCGGGTCGGTTTCGCCGAGCACCTCGACCTGGTGGTCGTACCAGTACCGGGCAATACGCCGGATGTCCGCAAACCTGTCCAGCAAGGGGCGGCCGTTGTCGTCGCGGTAATACCGCGACAAGACTTCCTTGGTGACCCAGTACACGATCTCCTGGTCGCGCAAACGGTCCGGATCGCTACGCAGTTCTACCAGCTCGGGCGAAAACGCATGGCCCATCGTCGTCTGGCTAGGCAGATCGGTCATGTTCACGCAAAAATGCGGGGCAAGGCGAAAGCTCGCGCTGACATGGTCTGCATCGGTCTGGACCTTGTACCCGACCAGGTTCGGGAACTCCATGGCCAGCTCCGCGCGCTCCGGCAGCGCGCGCAACTGTTTGATGTCCAGTGGCGGCGGCGCTTCGCTGCTGCCGCCTTTGAAAAACTTGAACGGCACACCGATGATGTGGGCGTATTCTGGCGGGAACTTGCCGGTCTTCGGGTCCAGGAAATACTGCCGGCGTCGCAGGGCCCGGCCCGCCACCTGTTCACACAATAGCTGCGAACCGAAGGCCCGGATGCCGACGATGTGGGTCACGGTGTTTGCATCCCAGCCCTCGGTCAACATGCCGACGCTGACGACGCAGCGGATATGTTCACCGAGCTTGCCCGGCCGCCCGACGGTATTGACCACCTCGCGCAGCAGGTCGCCATCGGACAAGGCGTCCACTGACTTGTCGGGTCGGCTCAGCCGGAAATTGCGCTTGAAGGCATCGATTTCGGGCGCGAACACACGCTTGAAGTCGTCACTGACCTGGCCCGAATGTTCCAGCGCGTCGGAGTCGATAAGCAAAGTTGGCGGCCTGTTGCGCCGCGCGCCAGTCACCAGATCGAAATTGGAGAACAGAGGCAAGGTTCCGGCCACTGCAAATGGCTGGCCGCTGTCGTCCACGGTCTCATAACCGGCAATCAGTTTGTAGACCTCCTTGGACACGGTGGTATTGCTGCACACCACGATGAACACCGGCGGCGACGACAACAAATCTTTGGCGCGCTCGCCTTGCTCGCGCAAACCACGTTCATATGCTTCGTAGTGGCGGTAGAACTGCTCCAGCGCGGTCTTGAGCAAGGGCGGCAATTCGGGCGGTCGCTCGATCGGATTGGCAGGTTTGTCAGCCGTCTTGTCCTCGCTGCGTTGGGTGCGCTGGCCCTTGCGTGGCAAGCCGGCCTTGCAGTGTTCGTAAAGGTTGCGCAACTTCGGCTCATCAAGCTCCTGCGAGTTGTCTTCCACCGGCAGGAACGGAATCTTGACCAGACCAGCCTCGATGGCTTCGATCAGTCCGAAATCGGACACGACCCACGGGAAGTAAGCGTACGCCGGCCAGCCGGAGCCAGCCAGATAGTAGGGAGTCGCCGACAAGTCGTAAACGCTGGCCAATTGCCAACGACTCGCTGCCGCGCGCAAACCACTGAACCAGACAGCAGCGCGTTCGTTTTCGGTGGCGCTGTTTTCTTCCTCGCTGTCGCGGCCCTTGGCGCGCGGCAGAAAACAATGGTGGGCTTCATCGTTGATGACCAGCAAACGCCTTCCCGCCTTGAACGGCCCGAGCACCCGTTTGAGCACCAGCGCCATGTCCTCGCGCGCTTCCACCTTGACACCGTCAGGCCCCAGCTTGCCGTCCAGTGGACTGCGCTTGTTGCCGGCAATCAGTCTGGGCTCGAACGCGTGGTAGTTGGTGATGACCAGCCGGGCGTTCAGGCCTGGCAGCAAGCCCGCGTAATCTGCAGGTACCAGCTGTCGCTCGCGGTAATAGTCGCTCGAATCCGCTTCGCTGAACGCAGAGGTGTCGACCCGCAACACGGCCAGCCGATCCCGGATGGTGATGCCGGGTGCAACGACCAGAAAATAGTCTGCATACCGTGGATCGTTGCGGTAGTGGCTTCGATTGAGGTAGTGGTAGAGGATCAGGCAGGCCATGACGACCGTCTTGCCGGTTCCGGTGGCCATCTTGAACGCAACCCGCGGCAACACGCTGGCTGGGTCTTCCACGGTTTCGTTCGCCAGTCGCAGCTGGTTCAAGACATGGGTACCGGCGTTGGACTTGGGGGCCACTTCGTTCAACCAGATGGCGGTTTCGACAGCCTCCTGCTGGGCAAAAAACAATTTCTTCCAGCTCGGCCGATCCGGGTTGTCAAACCAGAACGCGAGCAGATCGCGGGTGACTCGGCTAGTCACATCGGGATACGCCGCCCGCCGCCAGGCGGATACCTGCTCGCGCATCAGATTGACGAGTTCGTCGCGGAACTGCGATGCAAAGTCGTTGATGTCGAAGATGCTGCCCTGGGCCTGCCTGCCAATCGGAACTTGCGGCGTTTGGGGTGCGAACACACGGCGGCCAGGACACGGCTGCTCATAGTCGAGCGAGCCATCCTCGGAGGTTGCATAGTGCAGCTGGGGTTCCGAATACGGGCCGTTCAGGATGGGAGACGCCACAGCGCTGCCGGCCTGGCTGTCCGCGTCGGCCTTGTTTCGCTGCTTTCCCCTTTTCGTGACCATGGCTGCCATTGTGATGGACGCAATTGGCCCAGCACACGGCCAGACCGCTCAAAATGCGGAAAGCCACCTTCCGGTGGCTTGTTGCCCACGCATGACCCGAAGAACTTGAACTATTGCACGACCTGCGCCAGTTCCCCGCGCGCATATTGACCGGCGACATATTTCAGGTTATTGCCCTTGATCTTGCTGCCCTGGCCCTCGCAGCCGAACTGCAGGTAACGCTGCTTGCACACCAGCCTGGCCGCCTCGCGCGCCGGCTTGAGCCAGTCGCGCGGGTCGAATTTCTCGGGGTTTTCGGCCAAGTATTTGCGCACCGCCCCGGTCATCGCCAGACGCACGTCGGTGTCGATGTTGACCTTGCGCACGCCGAACTGGATCGCCTTCTGGATCTCCTCGACCGGCACGCCGTAGGTCTCCTTCATGTTGCCGCCGTACTGGCGGATGATCTCCAGCAGATCCTGCGGCACCGACGACGAACCGTGCATCACCAGGTGGGTGTTGGGCAGCCGGCGGTGGATCTCCTTGATGCGCTCGATCGCCAGGATGTCGCCCGTGGGCTTGCGGGTGAACTTGTAGGCGCCGTGGCTGGTGCCGATGGCGATGGCCAGGGCGTCGAGCTGGGTCCGCTTGACGAAGTCGGCGGCATGCTCCGGGTC
>CAZADK010000037.1:3831-14497 GCA_964483855.1 uncultured Rhodoferax sp. | reverse complement strand
TGTCACGGCTGTCATGGATGTTCTCCTGGAAAAAGTCTGTGCAGAGCGGCCGTCGTCGTCGTCGTCGCCTGCGGCCAGCGCGCAAGCCCGCCGCCATCGGCGATGGCTCCACCCTTGGCGGCGACCTTGCCACTCCAGATGGCACCACGGGTCAGCAGGTTCGGAAAACGCTTCAGGGTGGCCATCAACGCCGCGGCGCCGGCAGGCCGCATGGCCAGGTTGGCCAATCCGGCCGCCACACGCAGCCGCGGCGCGAAGTGGTGCCGCCAATCGGCCGTGTAGCGCTGCCGGGCTTCGTGCTGCCAGATGACCTGCGTATCGGCACCGCGCCGTGGCCGAGCAGCCTCCAGCCGTGCGCACAGCAGCCAGGCCGACTGCAGGGCCATGCTGATGCCTTCGCCGATGATCGGATGGGCTTCGCCCGCGGCGTTGCCGATGCGAAAGACCGGGTCGTCGTCGCGAAGTCGTACGCCGGGGCGCAAGGGGCCCGACGCGAGCCAGCTGCCGCACCGCTGCGCGCCATCCAGGGCCTCGGCGACACCCCGGCATTGGTGCTTGAGCATGGCTTCCACCACGTCGCCCGCGGCTCTGCCCGGTGCAGCCCGGCGCAGGGCATCCAGACGGTCGGCACGGATGCAACAAGCCAGCGTCACGAGATCACCGTCGGCCAGCACCATGCCGCCATAACCGCCATCGAAGGCCAGTACCGGCAACAGACCCGCGGCCAGGTGGGCGCCGGCAAAATTGGCCTTGAAAGCGAGCAGGTCGCTGGTCCCGCGGGCCAGGCGTTGCACGGCGCGTTCATCGGGCAAGTGTTCCCACGAGCCATGGGCCAGAATCGCCACGGGTGCCTGCAACGACTTCACCTGCCCGCTCGCCGCTTCGCGTACGGTGCAATGGTGACTCTTGCCCACGCCGCTGAGCTTTTGCACCGCCCAAGGCTGCAACACCGTGGCGCCGGCGGCTCGCGCGCGGGCCAGCAGCAGTGTGTCGAGGGTCTCGCGGCCGATGGCCCGTCCCCAGGCGTGGCGGGCATCCGCGGTGGCCGGCAAGTCGGCCCAGACGCTCTGCGCACCGTGCATCAGCGCGACACGGGTCAATTCGGGCCCCGCCTTGTCTGCGAAATCGGCGCCGATCCCCAGGGCGTCCAGCAAGGGCATATTGCTTGCCGCAACGCACTCGCCACAGACCTTGCGGCGCGGGAATGCCTGCTTCTCGATCAGGGCCACTGACCAGCCTGCCGTGGCCAGCAGGATGGCGGCGCTGCTGCCCGCCGGGCCGGCGCCGACGATGAGTGCATCGAACCGGGTCTGCATCAGCCAGTCTCCATCCTCGGGCCAGCGGCTCGCGAGGCCACGAAGCAGTGGCTGAAGAGGCCGGCGGCGGATTCGGACAGGTTCCAGCCCGTCTTTGCCGGCCAAAGGGCCACCATTTCGTGGTCGCGAAAGCCGGCATGCACGCTCAGCACGGCGTCTTCTCGCGTCACTGCATTCACGCCGAGTGCGCCGATCAGGTGGCTGCCTGCCCAAGCAAGCGACGCTCGACGCGGCTCGCAGGCAACGAAATGGTCGCTGCTGCGGGCTACCGCCGCCAGCAGCAGGGCCAGCTCAGCGCCCTCGAAGTGGTGCAGGAACAGGTTGGCCACGATGAGGTCCCAACGCGAAGTCACCAGCGGCGACGAGCCCTCGGCTTTGGCTCGGGCGGCCCAGTCAAGCGCGTTGCCGACCTCGGCCGTGGCGGTCCAGCCCGCCAGCGCGTACGCGGCAACGGTAGCCGCCGTCAGCAGCGGCAGGCGATCGAGTAGCGTCAGTTCCACTGCCGGCCACTGGCCGTGCAGCGAGCGCGCGACGCCCAGCATCAGGCTGCCGTCGCCAGCACCCAGTTCCAGTACCCGAAGCGGTGCAGACGACGCGGTTCCAGCGCCTATCAGCGGCAGTGCCCGCAGCGCGCGCATCAGCGTGGCACGCGTGCGCATGACGCGGTGCACACGCTGCAGGTCGCGCCGCGAGCGCTGGGCGGCCTCGTCCTCGGCGGCCAGGGCGTCCAGTGCTTCGGGCAGCACGACACGGGGCAGGTTCATGCCCAGCGCCGCGCCCAAAGGCGAATCCCGCTTGGCGCGGCACAGAGGGTACTCCAGTGAGCCCTTGGGGCGGCCCGGCGGGCTCATCTCTGCACCCGCAGCAGGGCCCCGTGGCAGCTGAAGCCAGCGCCGAACGCCGATAACCACCACCAGCCATCGGGCGCATCGTCGGCGATGGCGGCCTGGAGCACGAAGTAGACGAAGGCACTGGAGAGGTTGCCGTATTCGCGCAGCATGGCGGCGCTGTAGCGCAGATCCGCGGGCTGCAACTCGAAGCGGCGCTCCACCGACTGCAGCACATCGCGCCCTCCGGCGTGCAGGATCCAGGCCGTGATGTCGCCGCTGTGCAGGCCCGCGCGTGTCAACACGGTCTGCAGCACGCGAAAGGCATGGTCGGCAGCCAAAGCGGGCACGGCGCGCGTCAACACGTTGCGCAGCATGCCTTGGCGGGTCTCGAATTTCAGCGCATCGCGTTGTGAGGGGTCCAGCAGCGAGCCATGGTCGATCCACTGGATACTCCGGCTCGCCAAGCCCGCCGGCGGTGGTGCGTGCGACAACACGGCCGCGCCGGCGCCGTCACCGAACAGGCAGGCGCTGATCAACACCCCGGGGTCGTTGTCGAGGTACATTGCCGCGCTGCTGACCTCCACGCAGACGGAGAGCACATGCTGGCAGGCGCCGCTTGTCAGCAGCGCGCGCCCCAGCTGCATGTTGGGCAGCGCCGCGGCGCAGCCCTGGCCAACCAGGTCGAACGCCTGGACGTCGGCGCGCAAGCCCAGACGTTCGGCGACATAGCCCGACAGACCAGGGCACAGGTAACCGGTGCAGGTGCTGACGATGACCGCGTCGATGTCGTGCACCGCCAACGCGGCGGTTTGCAGCGCCTGCGCGGCGGCGCTGGTGGCCAGAGCGGGGGCGTGACCCAGGAAGCGCTGTGCCAGCGTGTCGGGGTCGATGTGAAAGACCTCGTCCAGCGTAGCCACCGCCAGCCGCCGTGCATCGATGCCGTTGTCGCGTTGCAGCACGGTGCGCGCGATGAGGTGGGACCGGGCGTCCAGGCGACCAAACCAATCGGACTGCTCGAACGCCATCAGGCACTCGGCCTTCGTATAACGTGTCGACGGCGTGGCTTGTCCGAGGCCGCGGATGAACATGGCAGCCGTTGGTGTCAAGGCGTCCGTCACGCGGCGGCGCGCTCAATGTTGCCCGAGGCGGGAGCTGCAAAGCATAGGGTCATCACACATGGTAGTCACCCCAAGGCCCTGCATCTGTGCGCTACCCAACGGACGAACTGCTGGCGCGTGGGCCCGGGCAGCGACCGCGATCCCCTCACGCAGGCTGGACCTGAGCCGACGACTTCAGCAACGCTTCGAAAGCCGCCGCCTGGACCGGCCGGCCGAAGTGGAATCCCTGGCCTTCGGCGCAGCCGACGGACTGCAGATAGGCGCGTTGCCCGCTTGTCTCGATGCCTTCCGCCACCACCCGTAAATGAAGGCTGTGGCCCATGGCGATGATGGCATCGACCAGTACCGGGGCGCCGCTGGCGCTGCCGATGTCGCGCACAAAGGATTGGTCGATCTTGATCGTGTCGATCGGGAAACGTCGCAGGTAGCTCAGGCTGGAATAACCGGTGCCAAAATCGTCCAGCGCGATCTGTACACCCAGATCCTTGAGCCCGTGCAAAACTGCCACAGTGGGCGCGTCGTCCCGCATCAGGCCGCTTTCCGTGAGTTCGACTTCCAGATGACAAGGATCGAGTCCAGTGTCGCGCAGGATGCTTCGGACACCGGGCAGGAAGTCCTTGCCATGGAACTCGACCGCCGACACGTTGACCGCCATCTGGCCCACCGGCAGACCTGCGCGCAGCCATCGCACGATCTGCCGGCAGGCCTGCTCCATCACCCAGCGCCCGAGCGGCTGGATCAGGCTGCAATCCTCTGCGACATGGATGAACGCGGTTGGGTACATCAGCGGATGCCCCTTGCGGCGCAGGCGCACCAGGGCTTCCGCGCCAGTGATCGTACCGGTGTCGATGTTGACCTTGGGCTGGTAGTGAAGCACCAGGCCGTCATCGTTGATGGCGGCCCGTAACGCCGTCTCGACCGACTGGCGCACCATCGCGCGCTCGTTCATGTCGGGCGTGAAGAATGCGAACTGGTTGCGACCCTGGCGCTTGGCGTGGTACATCGCGGTGTCGGCGTTGCGCATCATCGTCTCCACGCCCGACGCGTCGTCGGGATGGATGCTGATGCCCATGCTCACGGTGAGGTGCAGGCGGTGGTCACCCACTGCGTACGGCTCGGTCAGCGCCGCCATCAGCTTCTGGGCCGACTGTGCCGCGTCGCGCGTGGCTTCGACCTCGGCCAGCAGCACGACGAACTCGTCTCCACCCTGGCGGCAGACGGTATCGGACTGGCGCACGTTGTCGCGCAGCCGGGCGGCGACTGCCTGCAGCAGGGCGTCACCCGCGTCGTGACCGAGCGAATCGTTGATGTGCTTGAAATGGTCCAGGTCCAGGTACATCAGGGCGACACGTTTGCCGCTGCGTTGTGTGTGCAAGATAGCCTGTGCCAGCCGGTCGGTCAGCAGCGCACGGTTGGGCAGACCGGTCAGGAAATCGTGTGTTGCCATGTGCGACATCTGTGCCGCGGCGGCCTCGACCGACTCCACCATGGTCTGCGTGCGCACCATGGCCACCACGAGCGCTTCGTTGGCATCGCGCAAGGCCAGCAGCAGGGATGCCGTGTCGTGATCGGTCACAGCAGTGGCGCCGTCGCGCGACGCTTGGCGCCGTCAGGCCTTTCGGTCGCGTGTTGCGGGCTTCCCCCGAGCAGGCCCTCGTACCCCTGCAACGGGTCGCCGATGACGATGCCGCCCCCGTTGATGGAGAACTGCCGGATCTCGCTGCTGTGCGCGCTGTCGCGCACCTTGACCACCGCCATCACGCGCGTGAGGCCGCTGTTTATCTCGATGTAGCGCTGCACGATGATGGCATCGGTCAGGAAGGCCGATCCGTAGGGGCTAAAGCGCAGGTCGGTGTAGCGGTCTTCCAGTTCCGAGGTCACCAGCACCGTGACACCCAGGCTGGAAAGCGCCGCGACCATGCGGAACAGCGATTCGCGGAAGTCCTCGCGGAAGTTTGGCGCCACCGCAAGCTCGAAGCCCGACAGTGAGTCGATCACGACCCGCCTGGCCTGCATGCGGTGGATCATCTCGATCAGGTGGTGCACGATCTCGTCCATCGACAGGTCCATCGAGCGGGTGTTGATCAGGCCGAGCGTGCCAGCGCGCACCATGTCGTCGATCGCCGGGTTCAAGGACTGGCTGGGCGTCTGCTCGAAAGCCACCATGACACCCGGTTCGCCGCAACGCGCGCCTTCGGCCAGGAAGGCGGTGGCCAGCAGCGTCTTGCCCGCGCCCGACGGCCCGGCCACCAGCAAGGAGAAACCCGAGGGCAGTCCTCCGCCCAGCATGGCGTCGAGCCTGGGCACCCCCATGGACATGCGATGCCCGTCGCGGGCCGGGGAGAGGCTCCTGTCGGCCGTATTTCCCGAATCCTCGCGCACGACCGCCGACGGGAAGATCTCGATGCCCGCGCCGGTGATGCGAAAGGTATGTACGCCGGGGCTGGTGGCCTGGCCCCGCATCTTGAGGATCTGGATCTGGCGCACCATCGAGTTGCGGTGCACGCTTTGGCGCAGCGCCAGCAGGCCGTCGGCGACGGTGAACACCGGATGGTCATCGACCGGCGCATGGTATTCGCCGATCAGGAACGTGGTCGCCTGCCAGGCACTGAGCTGCACACCGAGTTGTTGCACGAAGTGCTGCAGGTTGCCCGACTGCGCGCCGGACTTGGCCGCGTCCAGCAGAACGGCGCGAAACGAGTCCACGAAGACCAGCGCCGGCGACGCGGCCGCCACCTCCAGCGTGATGCGCTCGAGCACCTGCTCGAAGTCGCCGGTGGCCAGTTCGTCGTTGAGGTTGACGAAACGCACCGCCTCGCCAATGCGGGCGGTGTCGAAGAAGCTGAACTGCTGCTGGTATCGCAGCATCTTCAGGGGCGGCTCACCGAGCACGGTGATGAACAGCGCGGGGCGCTCGGGGGTGGCGAGCGCAAACATGATCTGGTGTGCCAGCGTCGTCTTACCCGAACCCGGTGGCCCCGAGATCAGGTTGAACGAGAACTCGGGCAGGCCGCCGCCCAGGATTGCGTCGAGCCCGGGAACGCCGGTGGCGAGCCGGCGGATGGTAACTGCGGGGTTCATGCTTACTTTTGCCTTTGCGGTTGCGTGTCCGGGTCGCGAACGGTCCAGGCGGCACCCAGCAGTCGCCCGGTCAACGACTCGCCCACCATGCCCGCCAACAGCCCGGTAAAGGCGAGCAGCAGCGTCTCGCCCGCATCGCTGACTTCGGGCGCGCTGCGTCCTGCCAGGCAGGTCTGGAACACGTACAGCGATGCGGCACTGTTGCCGTGGGCGGTGGTCGGCAGCCATGGAAAGCGCCGGGCGGTCAGGTGCAGCGCCCGCCCGAACAACACGTCCACGCCGCGCGCGCCGATCACGGGTTCGAGCTTGCCGGCCGTTTGCTGCCACAGGCCGAAGAAGGCGGCGGCGAGCGCGGCTGCTTCCGAATCCGTACCGACGCTGCGGGACAGTGCCTGCCGGATCGCTTGGCGGCGGGCATCTTCACTGGTGTCTGTCATTGCCGTGCTCCGGTGCACTGAACAGGATCTGGCCGATCGAGACAAGGGTCAGGCAGAACCGCGTAGAGGCCAGTATCTACGTTGCGGCCGGTCAGCTTCTGTGCGTTAACGCACATAAGACAAGATTCGCTGCCGCGCGAAACCCAGCGCCCCGAAAAAACTGAAGCGCTGGCGCCATAGGGTGGCGGCTGAACTGGAACCACGGAATCCAGTCCAGCGTCTGCCACTCGAAGCAGATGGCCCCGGCGCTGGTCGATCCACTGCGCCAGCAACTCGCGGGCGTGCCCGTGGCGGGTCTGTAGTCGGGCCAAGACTTCCGTTGTCCGGGCCAGTCCGCCGGTGTCTCGGAAAGCATGGAGCATGAAGACGAATTGCTGGTCTTATGTTCGGGACGATTCGTGCGCGGCTGCGCAGCAGGCGGCAGGCGAGCGCATGGCTGCACCCATGGCCGTGCTACCGACGCTCACGAATGGGACCTGCTTTGCACGTACGCGGCCAATGCGCCGATGTCGGGAATCGCAAAATGCCGCCGCGTCTTGTCGTCGAACGCGATCAGCCCGAGCTCGACCAGGCGGCTCAACGAGCGGCTCACCGTCTCCAGTGTCATGCCCAGGTGGTTGCCGACCTCCGCGCGGGTCAGGCGCAGCCGGACGTTGTCGGTGCGCAGGTCGCGCAGCGCCAGCGCCTGGACCCAGGAGCGCAGGAAGTCAGCCAGTCGCGCGTCGGCTGGCAGCGTAGCCATGGCGATGCGCCATTTGTGTTGGCGCGCCAGCTGGCTGCCCATGGCGGTGAGCAGCACATGCGCCAGTTCGGGCACGCGCTCGGCGGTCTTGAGCAGCACGGCGTAACTGACCGTCCAGATTTCGCTGGTGTCCATCGCGTAGCCGTCGCAGGCGCAGTACCCGGTGGCGATGCCGTCGAAGCCGACCCAGTCGCCCTTGAGGTGCAGACCGGCGACTTGCTGGCGGCCACACGCGGCCACGACCTTTGTCTTGATGGCGCCAAAGTGCACCAGGTGCAGGCAGACGAAAACGTCGCCGGCAGCCTGCACCGGATCGCCGGCATGCAGGCCGCGCAGCTTGAACGACATGTGGCGCTCGATCAGGCTCAGCGACTCGCGCCAGGGGCGCATCGGTGCCCCGACCGCCCGCGGCGGCGCGCCCGCCAACGCGCGGCAAGCCATATCAGGGGCGATGTCCAGGGGGGCAGCGCGAACGTGGTGCACGTGGTTGCGTAGTTCCATCATGCCCGGGTTGTAAAGACTTTTCGCGTTTGTTTCTGTGCGCTGGCGTACAGGAGGCATCCCGAACAGGGAAAAAGAGCGGTTAGCTCGCCGCACCGCAGTACCATGCAGGTTTCATCGATCCGCGGCCCGGATCGACCGCGTGGCAGTGGGTCCAGCACACGCGGCCCTTGTCGTCAGCCATCGAGCCCCCGGAGCCCTGTTTCCATGTCCTTGCAATCGCAGCAAAGGCCCGACTACCGTCACTTCCAGATCATCCCGACCCGCTGGATGGACAACGACATTTACGGGCACGTCAACAACGTGCACTACTACAGCTTTTTCGACACCGCGGTGAATCAGTTCCTGATCGAGCGCGGCGTGCTGGATATCCAGCACGGCAGTGTGGTGGGTTTCGTCGTCGACACGGCGTGCCGTTACTTCCGCCCGCTGGTGTTCCCGGATCAGGTGCATGCCGGTATCCGCGTGGCGCACATCGGCAACAGCAGCGTGCGTTACGAACTCGGGCTGTTTCGCAACGACGACGCGCAGGTCGCCGCAGCGGGCAGTTTCACGCATGTGTATGTCGATCGTGCAAGCGGCAAACCGGTGCCGGTGCCGGATCCGGTGCGCGCCGTGCTGGAGGCGCTGCGTCTGGATACGCCGTCGGCGACCTAGGTCCGCGCGCCGCCCTGGCGAAATGCAGGCCTAGCGGTAACGCACGCCCTGGCGGGCCAGCTCCTGTTGCAGCTGGCCGATGTCGACCCGGTCCAGCGGCTGCTGGTGCCGGATCGACAGCGCCGCGGCAATGCCCGCGCCTTGGCCGGCCACGGCGCAACAGGCCATGTTGCGCGTCGCCGCATGGGCGATCTTGTCGCCGCCGATGGCGCGACCGGCCACCAGCAGGTGCTTGACGCGTCGGGGCAACATCGCACGGTAGGGCACATGCATATAACGACCCGTGGTGGGCAGGATCAACACGCCATACCCGTCGATGAACTCCGGGTAGATGCCCACCGAGTCGTCGAAGCGCGCCTGCTCACGTACGTCGTGTTCTGTCATGTTGTAGACCGCGTCGATCTTGCGGGTGTCGCGGATGCCGATCGTCATGCCGAAATTGCGCAGCCGCACGCCGGTGCAGCCGGGGGTGTAGCGACGCAGCGCCTCGACAGCCAGCATCGCCTGTTTGCGGCCCTCGATCTCGAACCGGGTCATGCTGTCGGGGTCGGTGCCGTCGCAGCCGGCCAGGTGCACCAGGTTCATGTAGGTCAGCTCGCCCGAGTCGTGCACGGCGCCCCAGGTGCCGGCAATCGTGTTCAGGTGCGGTGGGATCACTCCGTCGCGGATCGCCTGCGCGAATGGCTTCTTGAGAAACGGAGAGAACATCGAGTCCTCCTTGCCGGAAGTCTCGATCTCCCATTCGCCGGTGCTCCAGTCCTTGTAAGTCTGCGGATCCTCGCGCACGCCGGCCATGAAGGTTTTCTTGTCGACTCCGGCCAGGTGGAACATGACCGAGGCCGCCTGCATCTGTTCGAGCGGTGTGGCGTGGGTGGGCGCGCCCGCACGCAGGGCCACGTCGGCATCACCGGTCGCGTCGATCACGCGCTGGGCCAGGATCGCCTCGCGGCCAGCCTTCGATTCGACGACGATGCCGGTGATCGTGTCGCCGTCCATCAGGGGTGCGACGAACATGCGGTGCAGCATCGGGTGGACGCCGGCTTCCTGCACCAGCGTGTCGGCCACCAGCTTGAAGCCCTCCGAGTCGATCTCGTACGACAGAGACTGCGATTCCGGCACCGCCGCGCCCATGGCCTTGGCCCGTTCCTCGAACTCCCGGCCGATGCCATTGGCCTCGACCGTCAGTTCATGGCGGTACCAGGCAAAACCTTCGACGCCTACCACGGTCAGGTTGCCGCCGAAGCAGCCGAAGCGTTCGACCAGGGTCACCTGCACGCCGGCACGGGCGCCAGCGAGTGCGGCGGCCAGGCCGCCGGGCCCGGAGCCGACGACCAGCAGCTCGGTTGTGTGGATCACGTCGATGTCGCGTGCGGGTTCGCGGATCGTGGCTCTGGATGGAGGCATGCTGGCAATTCCTGATGAGAGTGGAAGATGTTGCGCCGAACCACGATGCTAACGTCCGATCACAATGGGGCCGACCGCTGCACCGGCAGCCATCGATTGACGCTGCCGTGCAACGCGAGTTGCCGTGAAATGGCATGGTTGCGTGTGGGTGCTTCGAACTGTGTGACACTCCACGGTATCAGTGCGGCCCGTCCATGCTTGTGTTTGCTGGGTCGCTTGGAGGCGATGACACGATGGTCGATGGGAAAAGACTCAAACCAGCCGGACCGACGAATTACACGTCGGCGCAACGCTCAGCTTCCGGCCTGACGCGTCCGGGAGATCTGTATCTGCCCGGCGACGCGCTTCCGATGCCCGAGGTCGTCGAGAAAAACACCGATTCGGTCTGGGCCCTGTTTTCCGATGTGGTCCCCAGTGAGGCCGAGACCAAGCCCTCGGCCGACAAGGATTTCAAGGAAACGGTGCCGTTGGATCTCGACGCAATGGAGCCCACCCAATGGATGGGCTTGCCGGAAATGGACAAGCGCAAGGACCACGAGCGCTGACGGGACCGCTCCGCGTCCCGGTCTCGTGTCCGGGC
>CAZADK010000037.1:0-3731 GCA_964483855.1 uncultured Rhodoferax sp. | reverse complement strand
GCAAGGACCACGAGCGCTGACGGGACCGCTCCGCGTCCCGGTCTCGTGTCCGGGCGTCGCTCAGTTGACCATCACCAGCTTGCCCATCACACCGCGCGAGCCCATGTGGGCGTAGGCAGCCTTGAGTTCCGACATCGGCATCGTGCGGTCGATCACCGGCTTGATCCGGCCTTCGCCGTACCAGGTGGCCAGCTTTGCCATCATCGCGGCGTTGGCCTTTGGCTCGCGGCGCGCATAGTCACCCCAGAATACCCCGACGATCGACGCGCCCTTGAGCAGGGCCAGGTTCAGCGGCAGCGACGGGATCGGCCCGGCGGCAAAGCCGACGACCAGGTAACGTCCGCGCCAGCCGATGGAGCGGAAGGCCGGCTCCGCCATTTCGCCGCCCACCGGGTCGTAGATCACGTCCGGACCCTTGCCCTCGGTCAGCTTTTTCAACGATTCACGCAGGTTTTCTCGCTGGTAATTGATCGTGGCATCGGCGCCGATCCGGCTGCACAGGCTGCATTTTTCGTCGCTGGACGCTGCGGCAATCACACGCGCCCCGGCCTGCTTGGCGATCTGGATCGCCGCTGTGCCGACGCCGCCGGCAGCCCCGAGCACCAGTACCGTCTCGCCGGCCTGTAAAGTGGCGCGGTCGATCAACGCGTGGTACGAGGTGGCGTAGATCATGATGAACGCGGCCGCATCGACAAACGGAAATCCGTTTGGCAGCGGCATGCATAAAGCGGCCTTGGCGATGGCATGGGTGGCAAAACCGCCGGTACCCGAAAGGCAGGCGATGTTCTGTCCGACCTTGAGGGTTTGAACACCTTCGCCCACCGCCTGTACCGTGCCCGCATACTCAGAGCCGGGTACGAACGGCAGTTCGGGCTTGAACTGGTATTTGTTCTGCACGATCAGCAGGTCCGGAAAATTGAGGCTTGCCGCCTTGATCTCGACCAGCACCTCGCCCGGGCCCGGCGCGGGCGTCGCAACTTCCCTCCAGTTCAATGCGTCAATGCCAGTAGGGTTGTCGCAAAGCCAGGCGTGCATCGTGTTTCTCCCGAGTGTTCCAGTGGCTTAAATGATACGGGCTCCAGGGCAGGCGGGCGTCGCCGCGGCGACCCGGCCACCTAGAATCGGGGGCCACCCCAAGAAACCATGAAAATCCTCATTTCCAACGACGATGGATACCAGGCGCCCGGCATCGTGGCGTTATTTGACGCGCTCCAGGATCTCGCCGAGGTCGAGGTGGTCGCCCCTGAGCTCAATAACAGCGCCAAGTCGAATGCACTCACCCTGAACGGTCCGTTGACGGTCACACGGGCAGCGAACGGTTTTCGATACGTGAACGGAACGCCTGCCGACTGCGTGCATATCGCGCTCACCGGCCTGCTCGGTTATCGTCCCGACCTGGTGGTGTCGGGTATCAACAACGGCGCCAACATGGGGGACGACACCATTTACTCCGGCACCGTCGGCGCGGCGATGGAGGGTTTCCTGTTCGGCATACCGGCCATCGCGTTTTCGCAGGTCGAAAAAGGCTGGGGACACCTGGATGCGGCTCGTGCCACGGTGCGCGAACTGGTGGGGCAGATGCTGCAGCAGCAACTGGTGGGCAACAAGCCGTGGCTGCTCAACGTCAACATCCCCAACCTGCCGCTGGAGCAGATCAAGTCAATGAAGGTCTGCCGGCTGGGCCGGCGCCATGCGGCAGAGCCGGTCATCGTGCAGGACAGCCCGCGCGGCGACAAGATGTACTGGATCGGCAGCGCCGGGGCGGTCAAGGACGATGCCGAGGGCACGGACTTCCATGCCACGGTGCAAGGACATGTATCGCTGACACCGCTCAAGACCGACCTGACCGATCATGAGTTCCTGCGCTACTGGTCGCAAACCGCCGCCGCATTGGGCCGGGCGACGGCGCCGCCGTCGTCTGCTCCATGAAGCCACGCCCCTCCTTTCCCGCCCGGCTCGGGCCACTCGATCCGGCCACCAAGGCGCAGACGCGCCGGATGGCTGGGTTGGCCACTGATCGGCTACCGGCGGGGCACGAGACAATGGCTGCGAGCCGCGCCTTGCCGGCCCACCTGGTGCCGCCAGCGCTTCAGCAGCGTGATTACGCAGCCGTGCGCCGCGACATGGTGAACCGCTTGACGCGCAGCGGCACCGCCGACGCAACCGTCTTGTCGGCCATGGGCACCATCGAGCGGCATCGTTTCGTCGACAGTGCGCTGCATGCGCAGGCCTATCAGGAGACCAGTCTGCCGATCGGCCTGGGCCAGACGATCTCGAAGCCGGGTGTCGTGGCCCGGATGATCGAATTGCTGCGCCAGGGGGTAGTCGGGCGTCTGGGGCGCGTGCTCGAGATCGGAACCGGTTGCGGTTATCAGGCGGCCGTGTTGAGCCTGGTGTCGAGCGAGGTCTACAGTATCGAGCGCCTGCGCGGTCTGCACGAGCGTGCGCGCGAGAACCTGCGCACCTTGCGCCTGCCCAATGTGCACCTGCTTTTTGGCGACGGCATGATCGGGTACGCCAAGGGCGCTCCCTATGCCGGCATCATCGCCGCAGCCGGCGGTGACGACGTGCCCGCCGCCTGGACCGACCAATTGGCGGTCGGTGGTCGCCTGGTTGCACCGGTGGCAGGCCGCAAGGGGGTCGGCCAGACGATCGTGGTCATCGAGCGGACCCGGCAAGGGCTGCACCAGAGCCTGCACGAGGCGGTGCATTTTGTGCCTTTAAAATCGGGCGTTGCGTGAAGGGAAGGCGAATGATGGGATTTTCAGGCCGGGGCATGGGTTGGTTGGTCATGCTGTGTTCGGTGGTGTTGCTGGCCGCCTGTGGCACACGCACGGTGCAACGGGCTCCCGTCGCGGATGGCGCACCGGCCACCAGTGTCGAGGCAGGTGCCGTCGTGGCGCCGGCGGCGCAACAACCCGCGGGATTCGAGAATGCGGGCAGGGCGGGTTATTACACCGTCAAACCCGGCGACACCATGATCCGGATCGGCATGGAGACGGGCCAGAGCTGGCGCGACATTGCGCGCTGGAACGGTTTGACCAATCCCAACCTGATCGAGGTTGGACAGGTGCTTCGGGTGCTGCCGCCGGTGGCCAGCACCGTGCCGCCAGCGACGGTGCTGGCCGGCGCCCGGCCCGCGGCTGGCGCGCCAGCGCCGGTGCCGGTGCTTGCGCCAGCGGCTGGATCCACCAGCGCAGCCACGGTGACGCCGGTGGCGCCCTCGGGCGTCACCACCACCGCGGTGGCCCCGGCAACAGTTACCACAACTCCCGTGCCGCCGGCTCAAGGGGGCGCAGCCGCCTCGGCGCCCGCAGACGACGAGGTCACGCTGATCTGGCCGGCATCGGGCCCCGTGATCGGCAGTTTCGACGAAGTCAAGAACAAGGGCGTGGACATCGGGGGGAACTCCGGTGACCCGGTCGTTGCAGCTGCCGACGGCCAAGTCGTTTACGTCGGCTCTGCCCTGCGCGGTTATGGCAACCTGATCATTCTCAAGCACAACAACACGTACCTGACAGCGTATGCACACAATCAGGCCGTGCTGGTCAAGGAAGAGCAGCGGGTGCGCAAGGGCCAGAGGATTGCCGAGATGGGCAACAGCGACGCGGACCGGATCAAACTGCATTTCGAAGTGCGTCGCCAGGGCAAGCCGGTCGATCCGGCGAAGTACCTGCCGCCGCGCTGACAGGGGCTACCGTCATGGCTTGGCCGGTCCTGGTCTTCGACAT
>CAZADK010000036.1:0-14601 GCA_964483855.1 uncultured Rhodoferax sp. | reverse complement strand
CACCAGAGACCCACCCGAAGGTGCAGGAACTGCGCGACCTCGCCGCCTGGTCGGAAGGCATGGTCTGGTGTTCGCCCAAGCGCCATGGCGCGATGACCGGCATCATGAAGAGTCAGATTGACTGGATACCGCTGTCCCTTGGCGCGGTCCGTCCGACCCAGGGCAAGACTTTGGCCGTGATGGAGGTCAGCGGAGGCTCGCAGTCGTTCAACGCGGTCAATCAATTGCGTATCCTTGGCAGGTGGATGCGTATGCTGACCATCCCGAACCAAAGCAGCGTTGCAAAAGCGTACCTGGAGTTCGACGAGGCGGGCCGCATGCAACCGTCCACGTACTATGACCGGGTCGTCGATGTCATGGAGGAGTTGGTCAAGTTCACGCTACTGACCCGCGACGTGGCGCCTTACCTCGTTGACCGCTACAGCGAGCGCAAGGAGTCGGCCCAAGCGTTGTCGAAGAAGGTGAATCATAAGGCGCGCTGACGTTACGGCTCGCGCGCGCGAGGCCTGCCGGGGCGCCGTGCAGGGCTGACCGATTCAAGGAGAACAGGCAGATGAATACGTCGATCTTCGAAGCCGGTGGTTTCCGCTGCATCCCGGCCGTCTCCCAGTATTCCGGCGGCGTCGCCGCGCAGTGCGGTTTCCGCATCGAGCGCGCTCGATTTTCCAGCCTAGTCCCGCTGGCCGAGGGTTTTGAGCGTATCGCCCGGCATCTGGCGGCCCTGGGCCGACCCAATGGCGCCTTGTGTGCCTGCGAACTGCGCTCGCCCGCGCCGTTCACCGAGGACGGTTTTCGCGCCTTCAACGCCCTCTACATCCAGACGCTGGAGCGCTGGGGGTTGATGCGCGGTGGCATCAATCCGGTGGCGCGCAGCAATGTCTGTCCCGAGATCGACCCGCCGGCGCAGCCAGGTTTTCATGCGTTCTGCTACACCGTGGCCGATGCTGCCCCGCAGCCGTCCTTCGTCGTGTCCGGTAGCGGCGAGGCGCCCGAGGGCAGGGGCGACTACCGGGACCATACGATCGCGTTCGGTGACGTCTCGGCCACCGGTCTGCGCAAGAAGGCGCAGTTCGTGCTGTCAGAGATGGAGCGGCGCTTGCAGGCACTGGGATTCGACTGGACATCTGTGACCGCAACGCAGGTCTATTCTGTCCACGATATCCATCCGCTGCTGGCCGATGAACTGGTGCGCCGCGGCGCGATGCGCCACGGCCTGGTCTGGCACTACGACCGGCCACCGGTCCAGCACCTGGAGTACGAGATGGATTGCCGCGGAGTATCGATGGAGATCGTGTTGCCGGCCTGAATTGCCCGTCGGTTGCACGCGCTGCGGCCCGGGGCGCATTGCAGCCCCCATCCATCCTGGAAGGCCCGCTCGCTTGAGGGTACGTCAGTCTTCGCGGCGCAGCAGCCGCACATGCATGGGCTGCTCGAACACCACGCCCACGGGTCCGCCGCCGTGGTGTTGGAAACGCCGACGCACCTCGGCCAGCGTATCGGCGTCCAGGCGATGGTCCGCATAGGTCTGCTGGATCATGCGTCGTTCGAACTCCGCGAAATCGGCAAAATGCCGCGCCATCGCGAATCGGCGCTGCGCCTGCTGTGTCCAGCGGCCGGTCAGCAGTTCGGCGTCGATGGCCGCCTGTGCGGCGGCGCGCACCACACCTTCATCGTTGTACAGCTTGACCACGTCGTTGAGCGGACCGTCGTAGATCGGCTCCGACACGTAGAGGTGGCCGCCCGGACGCACGACCCGGGCGACTTCCGCCAGCGCTTGGCCCATCGCGGGCATCGGCACGTGGTGCAGCGACTTGAGCATCAGCGCCAGGTCGAACGCGGCATCGGCCCCGGGGATGTCCTGCGCAACGCCGGTCACGAAATGCAGCCGCTGCTGCGGCGAAGCCAGGTTCTTTGCGTGCTGGCGCGCGTCGATCTCCACCCCGGTCAGTTCGCTGTCGGGAAACCGGGTGAGCAGCGCGCGCGCCAGGGCGGCTGCACCGCAGCCCAGCTCGACGATGTGTTGCCCGGCCAGCGGCACCATGGAGGACAAGAGGTCCAGTTCATCGCCGATGGGCTCGAGTGCCGAGGGTGTCATGGTCTTCTCACGGGGTACGGGTTGCAGGAGCGGCCATTGTGCCTTGCTGCAACGCGCCGGGCAGGGCACGCGCCCGATACCGAGACCGAGACCGATACCGAGACCGTGGCATGGACCAGACCCCTATTGGCAACCTGTTGGCAAGTTCCCGGCCTGAACGCGGGGGATTGCGTGTATTTCGGCAACCCTCCCCAGACGGACCGCAAGCTATTACAGTGGGTGCATGAACAAAACCTGTCCCGCCGCAGCCGCACGCCTGATCCACCAGCGGGTCCCACATCGCTGGCGGGTCTGCCTGACTGCCGTGCTCGCCCTGGCTTGGGCGCTGCTCGGAATGCTGTGCGCCGTGCCGGCAGCGGCGCAGGTCCCGCCCCCAGTGCCCACCGCGAAAGCCGTGCCGGTCGTTCATGTCGTGCCGATCGAGGGCACGATCGACCTGGGCCTGGCGCCGTTCGTGCAGCGTGTCATCAACGAAGCGACAGCCGCCGGTGCTGCGGCGGTGGTGCTGGACATCAATACCTTCGGCGGGCGAGTCGATGCCGCGGTGCAGATCCGCGACACGCTGCTGCGCAGCAAGGTACGCACGATCGCGTTCATCAACAAGCGGGCGATATCGGCCGGTGCGCTGATCAGCTTGGCCGCCAACGATATCGTCATCGCCAGTGGCGGCACGATCGGAGCCGCGACGCCGGTACAGAGCGGCGGTGCCGGCAAGGCAGCGTTGCCAGTGGAGGAAAAGACGGTGTCCTACGTGCGCAAGGAGTTTCGTGCCACCGCCGAGGCCCGCAAGCGGCCATTGCAGATCGCCGAGGCCATGGTCGATTCGGACGTGGTCATTCCCGGCCTGATTGCCAAGGGCAAGCTGCTGACACTGACAACCGACGAGGCGATCAAGTACAAGGTGGCGGAGCACCGCGCCGACACCCTGGAGGAGGCGCTTGAAAAAGTCGGGCTGGCCGGCGCCGAGATCCGGCGCGCGCAAGCCAACTGGGCCGAGGAACTGGTGCGGATATTGACGCACCCGGTCGTCAGTTCGCTGCTCGTCACCGTGGCGATATTGGGCATCGTCATCGAACTGCGCACTCCCGGCTTCGGTGTGCCAGGTGCGATCGGCCTTGGCAGCCTGGGCCTGATTCTGTGGGGCCACTGGATCGTGCAACTGGCGGGATGGGAGGAGGTGCTGCTGGCTGCCGCTGGCATGGTGCTGCTGGCGCTGGAAATTTTCGTGATCCCCGGCTTCGGCATCGCCGGTGCGCTGGGTATTTTGGGTATCCTGGCCGCGCTGGTGTTGGCAATGGTCGGGCAGGGCAACACCACCGAACTGGTGATGCTGGTGGCGGCCCGCGTGATGTTCTCCATGCTGTTTGCGTTGCTGCTCAGCCTGGTGTTCCTGCGCTTCATGACCCACTCGCGGATCGGGCGCTGGCTGATCCTCGATACCGGCCTGGCCGCGGGACAGGGATACGCATCCGCGCCCGAAAGCGACCATCGCCTGTTGGGCCGCAAGGGCGTGACCACATCACCCCTGCATCCGGCGGGGATTGCGCAAATTGACGGTGTGCGGGTGGATGTGGTGTCTAATGGCGCGCCGATAGACGCGGGAACAGCCATCGTCGTCGAGAAGGTGGATGGCAACCGGGTCGTGGTCGGTTTGGCGAAAGACACAACACATAACAGGAGTGAGAAATGATCGGAATGGAAGGCGGCCTCGTCGGAGGCTTCGGATTAATCATCCTCATCGTCGCCGCACTGGCGCTGGTGTTGTACCTGGTGCCGGTGCCACTGTGGATCGCGGCCTGGGCGTCCGGCGCCTATGTCGGGTTGTTCACGCTGGTGGCGATGCGACTGCGTCGGGTTCCGCCGCACGTGGTGGTGACAGCGCGCATCAGCGCCGTCAAGGCCGGCGTCGATGTCTCCCTCAACGACCTGGAGGCGCACTTTCTGGCCGGCGGCAATATCGTGCGGGTGGTCAACGCGATGATCTCGGCCGACAAGGCCAGTATTCCGCTGCCGTTCAAACGCGCGGCGGCGATCGACCTGGCGGGGCGCAATGTGCTCGAGGCGGTGCAGATGTCGGTGTTGCCCAAGGTGATCGAGACACCGCGCATTGCAGCGGTGGCCAAGGACGGCATCCAGCTGCACGTGGTCTCGCGCGTCACGGTGCGCACCAATATCGACCGCCTGGTTGGCGGGGCTGGCGAGGAGACCATCATTGCGCGGGTGGGCGAAGGCATGGTCAGTACCATCGGGTCGGCGGCCAATCACAAGAGCGTGCTCGAGAATCCCGACCATATTTCCAAGCACATCCTGAGCAAGGGCCTGGACGCCGGAACGGCCTATGAAATCCTGTCTATTGACATCGCCGATATCGACGTTGGCGCCAACATCGGCGCCAAGCTGCAGATCGATCAAGCCGATGCCGACAAGCAGATCGCCCAGGCAAAGGCCGAGGAGCGCCGTGCAATGGCAGTGGCGCTGGAACAGGAGATGCGAGCCCGCGTGGTGGAGGCCGAGGCCGAAGTGCCTCGGGCAATGGCTGAAGCCTTCCGCCAGGGCAATATGGGCATCATGGATTACTACCGGATGAAGAACCTGCAGGCCGACACCGACATGCGCAACGAGATTGCGGACGCGCCGCACGACGAGCCGACCACGCCGCGCAAGTGAGGATTGCGCGATGAACAGCGATAACGGAGTGCTCGTGTATGGCCTGTTGTTCCTGGCCATCATCGCCTTCAACGTGTTCAAGCAATTCCTGGCGGCACGCGCGGAGCAGCGGCGCCGTCAGCAGCGGCAGGCTGCCGCCGACCAGGGCCTTTCGCAGCCGCAGCCGCAAGCCGAGCCCGATGTGCTGACCGAATCCGACTGGGGGCGAGCACCGGAGCCGAGTCCAGCGCCCCCGCTGCCGCTCGTAGTCCAGGTGGCGCTCAAACCCAGGCCCGAGCCGGTACGGCCCCAGCCCCCGATGGCGAACGAAACCACCCGCGCGTCAAACGTGCCGGCGCGGCGTCGTGCCCGTCACCGGCTGTTCCAGTCGCGCAGGGCGTTGCGTGAAGGCATCGTGATGATCACCATTCTGGGGCCGTGCCGCACCGAGCAGCCCTACGACCAGGAGCGTTCCTGACGGCCTGCCTGGCGCACGTTGGTCGCTGGCACGCCACGGTCGAGCGCGCCTGCGGGCCCGATTTGCTCGCGCAGTTCCAGGCCGACGGCAACGCTCTCGAGGCCGTGCAGATGCGGCCAACCACCAGCGCTCGCTCGCTGACGCCGATCCCATTTCCAGCCATATCCTGAGCAAGCGGCTCGACGCCGCCACCGCCCTCTGGTGGTCCGATAGGACTATCCGACGCCACCCGTAGTGCACGGACTTGTCATGCGTGCTGCCTAGCATGCAGGCACTCGGGGGGCGGTTCGCGCTCCCTGTCCAACCTGGGAGCAGATCGCAATGTTCATTGCCCACGAGACAAATCGGCGCAGTCGGCTGTGGAGCGCCGCATGGGTTGTCGCGGGACTGCTGTTCGCCAGTGCGACCACCGCGGTAGCCGCATCCGAGTTGTTGATCTCGGAATACGTGGAGGGCAGCAGCAACAACAAGGCGATCGAGTTGGTCAACCACTCGGCTGGGCCCATCGACCTGGCCGCCGGCAACTATGCGGTCCGGATCTATTTCAACGGCTCTGCGACGGCCGGCCTGACGATCAACCTGCTGGGCACGGTGCCCGCCAGCGGCACTTTCGTGCTGGCCCAGGCCAGCGCGTCGCCCGAGATCCTGGCCAAGGCGCAACAGACCAACGGGTCCGGCTGGTTCAACGGCGACGACGCGATCGAGTTGACGCGCTCCGGCGTCGTCATCGATTCGATCGGACAGGTGGGATTCGACCCGGGCAGTGAATGGGGCTCCGGGCTGGCCAGCACGCAGGACAACAGCCTGCGTCGAAAGCCCGGCGTGGTGACCGGGCGGATCGACTCGGCCGCGCCGTTCGACCCGGCGCTGGAGTGGGAAGGTTACGCGTTGAACGACATCTCCGACCTGGGTCAACACACCGGCGGCGGATCGGGCGACGCAGCGCCGTTCGTGGCGTCCACGGTTCCGGCCCCGGGCGGCAGCGTGGCGACGACGGGCACATTGACGCTGCAGTTCTCCGCCGCGGTGCAGTTTTCCAGCACCGCGCTGTCGATGCAGTGCCAGCAATCGGGCGCCAAGACGCTCCAGATCGCAGGCGGCCCGTCGAGCTACCTGCTGACGCCGACCACGCCGTATTCGGCCGGGGAGTCCTGTGCGCTGACCGTCAGTGCGTCCGGCGTCAGTGATGCAGGTGCCTCGGGCACCCCCATGGCGTCCGACTTCAACCTGCAGTTCTCGGTACAGGCGTCGATCGGTGCCTGTGGTGCGGCGTTCACCCCGGCCTACACGATCCAGGGCAACGGCAACTCCAGCACCCTGGTCGGTCAGATGGTGACGACGCAAGGCGTGGTGGTCGGTGACTATGAAGGACCTTCCCCCGCGCTGCGTGGCTTCTACCTGCAGGACGTCGACGGTGACAATGATCCGGCCACTTCGGATGCCGTCTTCATATTCAACGGCAACAACGACCAGGTCCAGCCGGGCCAGCTGGTGCGGGTGACCGGCTCCGTGAGCGAGTTCCAGAATCAGACGCAGGTTTCGGCGTCCGGCATCGCGTTCTGCGGCACGGCTTCGGTGGCGCCGGTGGACGTGATGCTGCCGGCGGCGTCGCTGGATGACTTCGAGCGATTCGAGGGCATGCTGGTGCGCCTGCCCCAAACTTTGTACCTGACGGAACACTTCCAGCTCGGGCGCTTCGGGCAGGTCGTCTTGTCGTCGGGCTCGCGGCTGTGGCAACCGACGAACGTGGTCTTGCCGGGAGCCGAAGCCCTGGCATTGCAGGCGCAGAACGACCTTAACCGCATCATCCTGGACGATGGCGACAACGGCCAGAATCCGGCGACCATCGTGTTCGGCCGCCACGGTGAGCCGCTGTCGGCTGCGAACACGCTGCGCGGTGGCGACACGGCCACCGGCACCGTCGGCGTGATGACCTACACCTGGGCCGGCAATGCCGCCAGCGGCAATGCGTGGCGCGTGCGGCCGGCTTACGCGCTGGGTGCGGCCGTCCCCGACTTCCAGAGCGCGAACCCGCGTCCAGACACCGCGCCGGCGCCCGCCGGACTGCGCGTTGCCGGCGTGAACGTGCTCAACTATTTCAACAGCTTTGGTGCCTGCGCCGGCGGAGTGGGCGGGATCGCCACCGACTGCCGCGGCGCACAGGACGCAGTCGAGTTCGAGCGCCAGCAAGCCAAGACCGTGGCTGCGCTGGTCGCGATGGAGGCAGACGTGGTGGGTGTGGTGGAGATCGAGAACGATGGTTATGGCGCGACCAGCGCCCAACGCAACCTGGTCGATGTGCTCAACGCCGCGACGGCGCCTGGCATTTGGGCTTTGCTCGATGTCGACGCGCGTACCGGCCAGGTCAACGCCATGGGAGCGGACGCGATCAAGGTGGGCCTGATCTACCGTTCCGCCCGGGTGGCGCCGGTCGGAACGACGGCCGTGCTGGGGACAGCCGCCTTCCAGAACGCGGGCGACAGTGCGCCGCGCAACCGTCCGGCCGTCGCGCAGGCATTCCAGCAGATCGGCGGCGAGGGCGACGGTGAGCGCTTCATCGCCGTTGTCAACCATCTCAAGAGCAAGGGCGGCGCCTGTGACGCACCCGATGCCGGCGACGGCCAGGGCAACTGCAACGCGGTGCGCACGCGTGCGGCGCAGATGCTGCGCGACTGGCTCGCTGCAGACCCGACCGGCACCGGCGATCCGGACGTGCTGGTGTTCGGCGACCTGAACGCCTACGCCAAGGAGGACCCGATCCGTGGCTTCACCGACAACGGCTGGGTGGACCTGATCGCGCGTGGCTCGGCTGGCGGCGGTTACACCTATGTCTTCAATGGGCAGTGGGGCTACCTTGACCATGCGTTGGCGACTGCGGCGCTGTCGGCCCAGGTGGTGCAGGTGGTTGCCTGGCCGATCAATTCCGACGAACCCTCGGTGTTGGACTACAACGTCAACTTCAAGACCGCCGGCCAGATCGTTAGCCTGTATGCGCCCGACCCGTACCGCAACTCCGACCACGATCCAGTGTTGGTCGACCTTCGCCTGTTGCCGGCCGGCAGCTGCGCCCGGCCGGACCCGTCGCCTGTCGTCGTCTTCGGCGCGACATCCACCAGCGTCGTGAACCGGGTCGTCGACAAAGGATGCACGGTCGATGACCTGATCGCCGATGAGCAGGCATGGGGCAGCCAGTCGGCCTTCCTGCTGCATGTGTCCAAGATCACCGTCAACCTGCTGCGCCAGCGCAAGATCAGCGCAGCCGAGCGCAGCCAGCTGATGGCGGCCGCCATCAACTCCGGCATCGGCCTACCCCCCGTCCAATGAACACCAACCCTCCAGGAGCGTATTTCATGACCTTGCATCGAACCGTGTGCGCGGTCGCGCTGACCGCGATCTTTTCCCCGTCCTACGCGCAGCTGGCCTGTGCCCAGCCCGACCCCTCGCCAACCGTGGTGTTCGCCAGCCAGGACAGCGGCATCGCCAACCGCGTGGTGCAAGGCAACTGCACCATCGACGACCTGTTCAACGACGAGCAGGCGTGGGGCAGCCAGAACGCCTTCCTGCTGCATGCGTCTTCCGTCAGCATCGGCCTGCTGCGCCAGCGCAAGATCAGCGCCGCCGAGCGCAGCCGCCTGATGGCGGCTGCACTGCAGTCCGACATCGGCAAAGAACTGAAGGTCAAGCTGATCGGTTTCAACGATTTTCATGGCAACATCAAGTCGGGCGAAGGCTCGTTCAGCAACCCGGGCGTGGCCCGCTTTGCAACCAGGATCAAGGAGCTCAAGGCGGCCAATCCGCTGCACGCCGTCGTGTCGGCCGGCGACATGATCGGTGCGAGTCCGCTGACGTCGGCGTTGTTCAAGGACGAGCCGACGATCGAGGCGATGAACCGTATCGGTATCGACTTCAACGCAGTGGGCAACCATGAGTTCGACGAAGGCAAGGCCGAACTGCTGCGCATGCAAAATGGTGGCAACCATCCGAGCGATCTGTTCTCGGGCCAGGGTCTGCCCGCGGACCTGAAGAACGGCCAGTTCAAGGGCGCCGACTTCCGCTTCCTGGCAGCCAACGTGATCGATACCAACGCCGGTGAGACAACCCTGTTTCCGGGTGTTGGCGTGAAGGACTTCCTGGGCAACAAGGTGGCCTTCATCGGCATGACGCTGGAGAGCACGCCCACCATCGTGTCGCCCGCTGGCGTAGCCGGGCTGCAATTCAAGGACGAGGCAGACACCGTCAATGCGTTGGTGCCGCAGATCCGTGCGCAGGGTATCGAGTCCATCGTGGTGCTGATTCACGAAGGCGGCTTCCCCACCATTTCGGGCGGCAACTGCACCGGCATTTCGGGCGCCATCGTCGACATTGTGAACCGGCTCGATCCGGCGGTCGACCTGGTGATCTCCGGCCATACACACCAGACCTATTCCTGCCTGATCAACAACGCCGCCGGCACACCGATCCGTGTCACCTCGGCTGGCCAGTACGCGCGCATGCTCAGCGACATCGATCTGACCATCGACACGCGCAGCAAGGATGTTGTGTCGGTGGTGGCGAACAATGTCGCCGTTGGAAACAGCAGCAGCGCGGTCGTGCAGGACCCGTCCTTGCTGGAGATCGTCGACCACTATGCGGCGTTGGTGGCGGTGCCGGCATCGCGCATCGTAGGCACCATCACCGCCACGATCACCCGTACCAACAATAACGCTGGAGAGTCCGCGCTCGGTGATGTGATCGCGGATGCCCAACTGGCAGCTACCAGTGGCGCAAACACCGGCGCCGCCGTCGTGGCCTTCATGAACCCGGGCGGCATCCGGGCGGACCTGCCGTTTGCGGCCCCCGGGAAAGTGGATGGCAACGTGACCTACGGCGAGGCCTTCACCGTCCAGCCATTCGGCAATTCGCTGGTGACCATGACGCTGACTGGCGCGCAGATCTACGCCTTGCTCGAGCAGCAGTGGGGTACCGCCCAGCCGTTTCCCCGCGTACTGCAGGTTTCCGACGGCTTCACCTACAGCCACATTTTTCCGCTGCCGTTGAATGCCAATCTGACCGCCGACCAGGGCACACAGTTCGTGAACGTGTTACGCGGCAACAGTTATGTCGTACCCGGCTCGGTGAAGATCGGCGGCGTCGCGCTCGACATGGCCGGCAACTACCGGGTAACGGTCAACAGCTTCCTGGCCGACGGCGGCGATACCTTTACGCTGCTGATCGGCGGAACCGACCGTCTGGGCGGTGCCGTCGACACCGACGCACTCGAAGCCTACCTGCAGGCCAACCCGGGTGGTGTCGCACCGGGCCCACAAAATCGCATCGCGCGACCCTGAGCGACCCCCTACTGAAACGAAGGAAATATCGACATGTATCACCGAATCAAACCCGTGCTGGTTGCGTTGGCCCTGGCAGGCGCCGGGCAGGGCGTGCAGGCCGCCTACCTGGACTATGTGAGCCACCTCGGATATGGCGCCTACAGTGCCGTCGGCCCCGGCGGCATCGTCGACGATGCCCTGCTTGACCTGTCCGTGCCGCCGGTCGAGGTGACCTTTTTCGGTGCCGGCAACTTCGCCAGCGTGGTCGATGCCGGAGCCCTGGATCATGGCTACGCCGGCGACGCGTTCATGCATTTCTCGGGCTCCGGCACCGACTTCGCGATCAGCCTGAGCCAGTATCTATCGGTCCAGGCCGATGGGCCCTTGAGCGGCATCAACCACCAGCAGGAGGCCGCTGTCGATCTTGCCGTGGTGACGATGAAGATCATGGGCGATCCCGGTCAGGCAGCCGGTTTCCCGGTGATGGTCAGCTTCAATGGCGGCGCAAGCGCCTTGTCCGACTTCAGCAGTATCGCCAGTGGTGCCTACCTCTCCCTGGGCCTGTCGGTGTCGCGCGGCAATGATGTGCTCGCGGAGTATCTGTGGGACGTGCCATCGAGCGGCGAGCAGCCGGTCTCTTTCAGCTTTGCCGGGCAGGTGGGCGAAGAGCTCACGCTCAGCGCATTCGCTTTGTCGGGCGTGGGCCTGTCGGACGCCGCTTTCGCGGCAAGCGCCACACCGTACCTGGTGGCCGAGTCGCTAGGGGCATTGAGCGGCAGCCTGTCGGTGACCGCAGTCCCAGAGCCCGAGTCGATCGCCATGTTGCTGGCCGGACTGGGCGTTCTCGGCGTGCATTTGCGCTGCCGCGGCCGTCGTCGGCAGCTCGGCTGAACCCGCTGCCGCCACGGCAGCATTCAGGCGTTGCAGGACACGGCGGCTTGTCGCCTGTCCATCGCTTCGCCGCGGCAAAGCGCTCATCGCGCGCGGCCTTCCTCGTATGCAGGCAGGCCGTCAACACTCCGGGTCACTGCCATAAAGCTGTCATCGCCCGGCAGTAAGCTGACGATTTACGCATGGGCAAGCGATGACGGCCAATATATTGATCGTGGATGATGAGCCGGCAATCCAGGAATTGATTGCCGTGAACCTGGCGCGCGCCGGTCACAAAGTGCTCCGTGCGAGTGACGCGGAGTCCGCCCAGCACATGCTCGCGCTTGCGCTGCCGGACATTTTGTTGCTCGACTGGAACCTGCCGGTCATGTCCGGCATCGAACTGATGCGTTCGTTGCGCAGTGACGCACGCACCCGCAATTTGGCGACCATCATGTTGACCGGGCGTGGCGACGACCGCGACAAGATCGCCGCGCTCGATGCGGGCGCAGACGACTACATCACCAAGCCGTTTTCCGTGCGGGAACTACTGGCACGCATCGCGGCGGTTTTGCGCCGGCGCGCGCCACAGGCCGGCACCGATATCCTCGACGTCGCCGGATTGCGCCTGGATCCCGGTTTGTGCCGGATCAGCGCGGGGGCGGAAGTGATCGAGCTGACCGAGACGGAGTTTCGCATGCTGCATTACCTGATGATCCAGCGCGACCGGGTCAACACCCGTGCCCGGCTGCTGGAACATGTCTGGGGCGAGCACACGCTGTTGGAGGAGCGCGCCGTGGATGCCTGTGTCAAGCGCATCCGTGCCCGGTTGCAGCCGCATAGCCGGGAACACATGGTGCAGACGGTGCGGGGCATCGGTTATCGGTTCGCGGTGGAACCGGCGCCATGACACGCCCTCGTATTCATCGCGTAGCCGGGCCGATGCCGGAGCGGCCTGCGGTGGCACACAGGCGAGCAGGGTGATGGCGAGCCGGCGGCCGATGCCGATCCATGCCTTCCGGCTTCGGGCCGCGATTCATCGCGATGTCATATGCCGTGCCTAGACTGTGTGTTCAGCAAGCCGTGATGTGGTTGCCCATGGTGGCAGTACTGCGTCGACGTCGGGCCTTGTCGTCCCCCACACCTACGCCGCCGCCATGCCAGAGAAGACTTCCCCGCACCTGTCCAAGGGTTTCACCTTGCTCGAACTGCTGGTGGTCATGGTCATCATCGGCATGCTGGCCAGTTTCGTCGCGCCGAAGTTCTTCGCCCAGATCGGCAAGTCCGAAATCAAGACGGCCCGCGCGCAGATCGATGCGCTGGAGAAAGCGCTGGACCAGTACCGGCTCGACGTCGGCCGGTACCCCAGCACCGAGCAGGGATTGCAATCGCTGCTCGTGCAGCCTGCAGGCGAGAGTCGCTGGGCCGGACCTTACCTGAAGAAGGCGGTGCCGCTCGATCCCTGGTCCCATCCCTACGTGTACCGGCATCCGGGTGAACACGGGGAGCTGGACCTTTTGTCGTATGGCAAGGATGGCCAGGTGGGCGGTTCGGGCGAAGCCCAGGACATCGTGAACTGGTAGCCATGCAATTCAAGGTCAAGGCGATGCTGCCGCAGGGCGGCCTGGTGGTGTCGCGGGTCGAGGCACCGGACGAACACCATGCCCAACGCCAGGTGGCCGAGCGCGGGCATGCGGTGTTGTCGGTCGCTCCCGTATTCGCGTTCGGCCGGTTCGCCCCGAGGGGCGAGGCCGCGTTTCCGTTGTTGTCGTTCAGCCAGGAACTGCTGGCACTGGTCGACTCGGGCGTCACGATCGTGGAGGCGATCGACACGCTGGCCGAGAAGGAGCAGCGCTCCGGCGTGCGTGCCGTTCTCGATCAGCTGACGGGTGGGCTGCGCCAGGGACGCACCTTGTCCAGCGCGCTGGAAGGGTTGCCCAAGGCCTTTCCGCCGCTGTTCGTGGCAACCGTGCGCGCCAGCGAACGCACCAGCGACCTGCACGAGGCGCTGGGACGTTACGTCGCCTACGCCACCCAGATCGAGCAGTTGCGCGCCCGTCTGGCGGCGGCCGCCATCTATCCGGTGCTGCTGGTCGTGGTCAGCGCGATGGTGGTGGTGTTCCTGATGGGGTATGTCGTGCCGCGTTTTTCGAGCATCTACGAAGGCATGGGCGATTCCTTGCCGTTCATGTCGCGATTGCTGCTGCAGTGGGGGCAGACGGTCGAGCAGAATGGCCCATGGATGCTGGCGCTGGCCAGCCTGCCGGTGCTGCTGCTGCTGTCCGGAGGCGGCCGATGGCTGATGCGTGAGCTGTTCGCCCAGGCCTGGCGCATTCCGGTGGTAGGCGAGCGGATGCGTGTTTTCCAGCTCGCGCGGCTGTACCGCACGCTGGGCATGCTGCTGCGCGGCGGCATCGCCATCGTGCCTGCGCTCGAGATGGTGTCGGGCCTGCTGTCGACCGGTTTGCGGGCGGGCATGCTGGAAGCCACCCGTCGCATCGGGGAGGGCCAGCCGATTTCGCAGGCCTTCAGTGCCGCCAACCTGACAACGCCGGTGGCGCTGCGCATGTTGCGCGTCGGCGAGCGGACCGGTCACATGGGCGACATGCTGGAGCGGGCGGCCGCCTTTCATGACGAGGAAATGGCGCGCTGGGCTGATTGGGCAACCCGCCTGATCGGACCGGTGCTGATGCTGCTGATGGGCCTGGTGATCGGCGGCATCGTCGTGCTGATGTACCTTCCCATCTTCCAACTGGCGGAGAGCATCCAGTGAATGGCGTGCGTCCCGTCGAACTGGCCGGCACGGCGCTGTCCGTGTCGGAGGTCGGCACCGCCCGGGCACTGGCCAGGGACCGCGGATGTTCGCTGGCCGCGGCGCTCGAGACACTGCATGGCGGCCCCTCTGCCGCGCTGACCAGCCGGCTGGCCACCACGGTGCAGATGGCCCTTTTCACGCTGGACGAGATGGACACGCTGACGCCGGCCTTCGACCGGCTGCCGTTCGCCGAAGCCTTGCGACGCGACTGCCTGTTGCTGCGCGCGTCGACCGGGGAACTGGTGCTGGTGCTGGCCGATCCGTTCGACGTCGCGCTGGTCGCCTGGGCCGAGGAAGTCGCGCAAACCCGACTCGAGGTTCGGCTGGCCCAGCGCGGCGATATCGCCGCTTACCTGGCCCGGCACGAGGAAGGCCTGCGCGCGATGGA
>CAZADK010000035.1:226-14769 GCA_964483855.1 uncultured Rhodoferax sp. | reverse complement strand
CCATCGGGCGTGCTTCGTTGACCACCAGGCCACGACCGCCGATTTGTTGGCCATTCATGGCGCTGATGGCCGCCTGAGCTTCGGCATCGTTGCCCATCTCTACAAAGCCAAAACCCTTTGAACGGCCGGTGTCACGTTCCATCATGACTTTAGCGCTGGAAACGCTGCCATGGGCCGAAAAGGCTTGCTGAAGGTCTTCGTCGCGGAAGGAATAGGGCAAGTTGCCCACATAAAGTTTGTTGCCCATCGAGGACTCCTGAAAATAACTCAAAAAGCGATGGAGTCCGATAACCGCAATCAACAAACCAATGAAGAATAAAGCAGACGCGAAAACTGACCAATCACCGCAAACTAATATTGCCAGTACTTGTGACAATACGGACCGAATTATGCGCCAACTTGAAAATATTGCAAATTATTTGTGATGGGTGCCGTAGATCGTCGATTCGTTGGTGGGAGCGGCCTTGCAGCCGGTCATGCCTTGGGCGTTGGCGGTTCATCCGATGCGTAATTGCGCCACTGTCGCATGGCACTTCGCATCGTCAGCAACTGGCGTTCGAAGTTCGGACAAGTCTTGCAGGCCATCAGATGCAGCCGCACCCTGACCCTGTCGCGCAGGCGGATCAGGCGATCTTCGTTGGCGATCAGCAAGGCTGCCGCCTCTTTGCAGGTGGGCATCAAGGGTGTCACGGTAAATCCGGACGGGCTCCAAACCAGTTCAGTTCCAGGCACTCGCGTAATCTCAGGCGCGCCCGGTGCAACGTCACGTACAAGTTCGTCGTCGACAAGCCCAACTCCTTACAAATGTCGTCGCTCGAGAGTTCGAGCCATTCGCGCATCAGGAAAACTCGCCCCATGGCCGCCGGCATCTTGTCGGTGCAGGCTTCGAGCACCGCGAAAAATTGCTGCGATTGCAGATCCTGTTCAGGATTGCCCCAGTCTGCCGGAGCCTGGGCAAAGTGGCCGTTGGCCTTGAACACCAATGCGTCGAGTTCGTCGTTGGCATGGTCCGTGTCCGGATCGGTCTCGAGCACGACGGTGCGTGCGTTGAGCCGGAAGATGTCGATTACCTTGTGCTTGAGAATGCCGACCAGCCAGGTCTTGAGCTGCGAGCGATGGCCGAAAGACTGAGGCTTGCCCAGCGCCGCCACGATGGTCTCCGATACCGCGTCTTCGGCCCAGCTTTCATTGCGTAACTGCAACCGGGCAAATTTCAACAGATAGCCGCGGTGCGCGACCAGCTGCTGTTCGAAGGGCGTGGCAAGTTCCGAGGGCATGTATGTGCCGCATTGTAGAAGTCGGCAACGGCCCTCGGCAGCGTCTCGCATCTGCGGCGCGGCGCGTGCCGTACCCGTTTACCTTACGTTCGGGCGGGCCGTGCAGGGGCCAACCACCGATAACGTCATCGAATCTTGCATTTGTTCTGGGTCAGCGTGGGCATCGACACGAAGATCGCACCGGCCATACTGCCGACGAAAAAAAGCATCATTCGGGTGTATGGATTCCAGACTGTGCATCTGCTGCATGGAGATGCGTGGCGGCTGACCAGGCCTATACTGCCGTTGCGTGCCGATTTGCTACAGCTTGCGGGCACCGGGGTCGTGGAGCCCCGAAAATCAGCTAAAAACGGCACACCGATCCTGGCTCCGTTTTTGGCGTCGCCGGGATTTTTCATGCTTGTCACGCCGTCCACATTCCATTTCGCCGACCCGCTGCCACTGCGCAGTGGCGGGTCGATCCGGGCTTACGATCTGTGTTTCGAGACCTACGGCGCGCTCAATGCCGATCGCTCGAACGCGGTGCTGGTCGCCCATGCGCTCAATGCGTCGCACCATGTCGCCGGGCGTTACGCCGGTCAGGACAAATCGGAGGGCTGGTGGGACAACATGATCGGCCCGGGCAAGCCGGTGGACACGAACCGCTTTTTTGTCATCGGTGTGAACAACCTGGGGTCGTGTTTCGGCTCCACCGGGCCGATGCATGTCAATCCGGATACCGGCCGTATCTACGGCGCCGACTTCCCCGTGCTGACTGTCGAGGACTGGGTCGATGCCCAGGCCCGGCTGCTGGACGCGCTGGGCATCGAGACACTGGCCGCTGTGATGGGCGGCAGCCTGGGCGGCATGCAGGCGCTGAGCTGGGCGCTGCAATACCCGCAGCGGGTGCGTCATGCCGTGGTGATCGCCAGTGCGCCGAACCTGACTGCGGAGAACATTGCCTTCAACGAGGTGGCACGACGGGCCATCGTCACCGATCCCGATTTCAACCGGGGTCACTTCTATGCCCACGACGGACGCGCCGAAACCAAGCCCAAACGCGGGCTGCGTATTGCCCGGATGATCGGCCATATCACTTACCTCAGCGACGACGTGATGAACGCCAGGTTCGGGCGCGCCTTGCGTCATGCGCTGGCGCCCGATTTCGGCGCGGCCGCACAGAGCGAACCTGGCGCGGCAGCGTTCCGCTACAGCACCCAGGATGTGGAGTTCCAGATCGAGAGTTACCTGCGTTACCAGGGCGACAAGTTCGCCGAATATTTCGATGCCAATACCTACTTGCTGATCACCCGGGCGCTGGACTATTTCGATCCGGCGCGGGAATACGGCGGCAACCTGAGCCAGGCGCTGGCCCGCGCCAGTGCGCGTTTCCTGCTGGTGAGTTTCAGCACCGATTGGCGGTTCTCGCCGGCGCGCAGCCGCGAGCTCGTGAAGGCGCTGCTTGACAACCGGCGCGACGTCAGTTATGCAGAGATTGATGCACCGCACGGCCATGACGCCTTCTTGCTCGACGATCCGCGTTATACCGGCCTGATCCGCTCGTATTTCGAGCGTATTGCTGTTGGCCAGACCCGCGAGGTGGCCCATGAGTGACCTGGCGACGATGGAAGCGGTTGCCCGACTGGTGCCCGAAGGTTCCCGTGTGCTCGACCTCGGTTGCGGTGACGGCGCCTTGCTGTCCCACCTGCGGGCGAACCGGGCCTGCAGCGGTTATGGCATCGAGATCGACGATGCGAATGTGCTGGCCTGCGTGCGCCGCGGCGTCAACGTGATCCAGCTCAACCTGGACGAAGGACTGGCCATTTTTGACGACGCCAGCTTCGACGTGGTGTTGCACATCGACACGCTGCAACACCTGCGCAACACAGAGGTCGTGTTGCAGGAAACCGCGCGCGTGGGCCGCATCGGCGTCGTCGCGTTTCCCAACTTCGCGCACTGGCCAAATCGCCTGAGCATCGCGCGCGGCCGCATGCCGGTGACGCGTCGCCTGCCCTACCAGTGGTACGACACGCCAAACATCCGGGTCGGCACTTACGCCGACTTCGAACTATTGGCGCTGCGCAACGGGCTCAAGATCCAGGACAGTTTCGGCCTGCAGGACGGGCGCACGGTGCGCAGCCTGCCCAACCTGATGGCCGGCACCGCGGTGTTCAAGTTCAGCCGCTGAACGGGAACTGGCCTGCTGCCGGCTTCGTTGGCGGGCTGGGTCAACGTACCAGTGCCGGCATCTTCGGATGGAATGTCCAGCCTGGAATCAGGTATTGCATCGCGCGCGCGTCGTCGCGCGCGCCCAGGCCAAATTGCAGGTAGAGCTGGTGAGCCTTTTCCACCTCGGCCATGTCCAGCGTGACGCCCAGGCCGGGGCTGGTCGGCACGTCGATGGTGCCGCCGCGGATCTGCAACGGATCGGTGGTGATGCGCTGCCCGTCCTGCCAGATCCAGTGCGTGTCGATCGCGGTCACGTTGCCCGGCGCGGCCGCCGCGACATGGGTGAACATGGCCAGCGACACATCGAAATGGTTGTTGGAGTGCGAGCCCCAGGTCAGGCCCCACATCTGGCATAGCTGCGCCACCCGTACCGAACCCTGCAAGGTCCAGAAATGCGGATCGGCCAACGGTATGTCGACTGATTGCAGGGCCAGCGTGTGCGCCATCTCGCGCCAGTCGGTTGCGATCATGTTGGTCGCGGTTCGCAAGCCAGTGGCGCGGCGGAACTCGGCCATCACCTCGCGGCCCGAATACACGCCTTCGGCGCCACAAGGGTCTTCGGCATACGCCAGTACGCCATGGCGATCCCGGCACAGCCGGATTGCGTCCTTGAGCAACCAGCCGCCATTGGGGTCGAGCGTGATGCGGGCCTGCGGAAAACGCTCATGCAACGCGACGATGGCCTCCATCTCCTGCTCGCCGCGCAGCACCCCGCCCTTGAGCTTGAAGTCGCGAAAGCCGTAACGCGCAAAACTCGCCTCGGCCAGTCGCACGATGGCTTGTGGATCGAGCGCGGTTTCATGGCGCAGCCGGCACCAGTCGTCGTCGGCATCGGGTTCGCTGATATAGGGCAGGTCGGTCTTGCGCCGGTCGCCGACATAAAACAGGTAGCCGAGCACATCCACCACGTCGCGCTGGCGGCCTTCGCCCAGCAGAGCTGCAACCGGAACCTGCAGGTGCTGGCCCAGCAGGTCCAGCAGCGCGCTTTCGACAGCGGTGACCGCATGGATGGCCACGCGCAGGTCGAAAGTCTGGTCGCCGCGGCCGCCGCTGTCGCGGGCCGCAAAGGCCTGGCGCAGTCGATTCAGCGTGCCGTTCCAGTCACCGATGGCCTGGCCTATCACCAGCGCCTGGGCGTCTTCCAGCGTCTGGCGGATCTTTTCGCCGCCGGGCACCTCGCCAACCCCCGTGTGGCCGTCGCTGTCGGTCAGGATCACCAGGTTGCGGGTGAAGAAGGGCGCATGGGCGCCACTCAGGTTGAGCAACATGCCGTCGCGTCCGGCGATCGGCACCACCCGCATGCGGATGACTCGGGGCGTTGTGCGCGCCGGAGTGCCGGCGTCGGGGAGGGCGTTGGACATGGGAACGTTTCTGGGTGAAGGGCGGGAATGGATCAGTTGTCGTACAACTTGGCACCTGGATTGCCGGATCACGTCAGCGGGTTGGCGTGTTGTCGTCCAGGCGCGGAGCCTGGTTGCGCCGCAGTCGTTCACGGCTATTGCTCAGATGGGTGCGCATGGCGGCGCGGGCCGCATCGGTGTCCCGGTTGCGGATCGCCGCAAAGATGTTCTCGTGTTCGCCATTGACACGCTGCAGGTAGCTCAGCCGCCCTTCGGGTGCATGTTGCGGGGTGTTGACACGGGTGCGGGGAATGATCATCGCACCCAGGTAGGTCATCAGGTCGGCGAAGTGCCGGTTGCCGGTAGCGCGCGCCACCTCCATGTGGAACTGGAAGTCTGGTGGCACCGCGTCCGAGTCCTGCTGGATCGAACTCTGGAAGGCATCGAGCGCCACCTGCATGGCTGCCAGGTGCTCGTCGGTGCGCCGCTGCGCGGCCAGGCCGGCAGCTTCGGTCTCCAGGCTGATGCGCAACTCGAGCACGGCGATCACGTCGGCGACGGTGGCGAAGTCCTGGCGCGAGATGCGGAAGTTGCCTGCAGGCTCGGGTGGACTGACGAAGGTTCCGATGCCATGGCGGGTCGCGACCAGGCCGGAGGCCTGCAGCCGTGACAAGGCTTCGCGCACGACCGTTCGGCTGACGTCGAAGCGATGCATGATCTCCGCCTCGGTCGGCAGCTTGTTGCCCACGGGCAACTGGCCGGCGCGGATCTCGCGCTCCAGTGTGCCGACGATTTCGATCACCAGACCGCGCGGGCGCCGTCGGGAATGGGCCGGGGCAGGCGCCAGAGCACTGGGCAGGTGCGGTGATGAGCCTGGGGTTTTCACGGATTCCATCAAAAATCGCTTGACAGTCAAATACGCAGAATCAACAATTCAGGTTGTCAGACAACATATGACTGACAAGCAGTAAGGATGCGGCGACTGTAGCAAACCTGCGGTAAATGTCCAGCCGACACCACTTTTCATGACAAGACACCGCCAGACGAACAGTTCCGCACGATGACCATCCAGAGCCACGACCGAATCCTGATGACGGGCGCCGCCGGCAACCTCGGTCGCGAAATGCGCGGTCGCCTCAAGGCCAATTGCAGCGTGCTGCGGCTGTCCGACCGGCTGTCGTTCGGCGACGCCAGGGCCGGCGAGGAGGTCCAACTGGCCGATCTCGCCGATGCGCAGGCGGTGTCAAACCTGGTGCAGGGTACCGAGGCCATCGTGCATTTCGGCGGTGTCTCGGTGGAAGGCCCGTTCGACCCTATCCTGGCCGCCAATATCGTCGGCATCGTCAACCTGTACGAGGCCGCCCGCCGGCATGGCGTGCGGCGCATCGTGTTTGCCAGCTCCAACCATGTCACCGGTTTTTATCGGCAGTCGGAAACCATCGGTGTCGACAGCGCGCCGCGCCCGGACGGTTTCTACGGCCTGAGCAAGGCTTTCGGCGAAGACGTGGCGCGTTTCTATTTCGACCGGTACGGCATCGAGACCGCCTGCGTGCGCATCGGCTCGTCGTTTCCCGAACCCAAGGATCGGCGCATGCTGGCCACCTGGCTGAGTTTCGATGACCTGCATCGGCTGATCACTGCCTGCCTGACGACGCCGGTGCTCGGTTGGAGCGTGATCTACGGCATGTCCGACAACGCGGTCACCTGGTGGGACAACACCGGGGCCCGTCATATTGGTTACGTGCCGCAGGACAGCTCCGACGTATTCCGCGACGCCGTTTATGCCCGCACCAGTGCGCCCGATCTCGGTGATCCCGTGGTGCAATTCCAGGGCGGCGCCTTTGTGCGCATGGGGCCTTTCGAATGAAGACACAGGTGTCCGCTTCCGACGCCCGGGTCGTATCGACGACGCGCGACAAGGTCGGCGAGTCACCGGTCTGGGATCACCGGGCACAGGCCTTGTATTGGGTCGACATCGAGGGGCGCCTGATCCATCGTCTCGACTGGGCCAGCGGGCAGCAGCAATCCTGGAACACCCCCGAGCGCGTCGGATGTATCGCACTGGCCGATGGCGGCGTGGTCGTGGCCGCGATGGAAAGCGGGGTGTTTGCCGTGCGGCTGCAGACACCGCCCGCGGCCGAACTCACCCGGCTGGCGACCATCGTGCATCCGCAGCCCAACATGCGCTTCAATGACGGCCGATGCGATGCCAGCGGCCGGTTCTGGATCAGCACCATGTGCATGGACATGTCGCTGGCGGCGTCGGTTGGCGCCTGGTACTGCCTGGACGAGCGCGGCCTGAGTCCGGCCCATTGTGAGGGTCTGATCACGCCCAATGGGCTGGCGTTCAGCCCGGACGACGCGACCATGTATTTCTCTGACTCCCACCCCAGCGTGCAGAAGGTCTGGGCCTTCGAATTCGACCTGGCCCAGGGCCGCGTCGGCGCGGGACGGGAGTTCCTCGACATGACCCACCTGCCCGGCCGCCCGGATGGCGCCGCTGTCGACAGCGAGGGTTGCTACTGGATCTGTGGCAACGATGCCGGCGTGGTGCTGCGGATCGATCCACATGGCCGGGTGGTGTCGTCGGTGCCGGTGCCGGTGGCCAAGCCGTCCATGTGCGCGTTTGGCGGGCCGCACCTCGACATCTTGCTGGTGACCTCGATCTGCCCCGCCGGTGTCTCGGCCGGCCTGTGTGGCGCCGTGTTTGCCATCGAAGTGGGTGTGCGTGGCCGCCCCGAACCCCGTTTTTCCCGTTTTCCGTCAGCCGGTGCCTGACGCCCGATTCTCGATTCCGCACCTTTTTTCCAGTCCCAGCCCCTTCTTTTTTCCAGGAGACAACCATGATTTTGCGCAGAAGCCTCGTCGCGGCCACCTTTGCCGCTGCCACCCTGTCCGTGTCGATGCAAGCGGGCGCTCAAACGGTGCTCAAGGCAGCCGACGTGCACCCGCCGGGATACCCGACCGTGGTCGCGACCGAGAACATGGGCAAGAAGTTCGAAGCCGCCACCAGCGGCAAGTACAAGATGCAGATGTTCCCCAGCAGCGTGCTGGGCGACGAGAAGACGATGATCGAGCAGACCCAGATCGGCGCGATCCAGATCCTGCGCACCTCGCTAGGCCCGCTGGGATCGGTCGTCCCGGACGTGAACGTCTTCAACATGCCCTTCGTGTTCCGCAACGAAGCGCATATGCGTGCGGTCATCGACGGCCCGATCGGCCAGGAGATCCTGGACAAGATCAGTGCCAGCCCGGCACGGCTGGTGGCACTGGCCTGGCAGGATGGCGGCTCGCGCAGCGTCTACACCAAGAAGCCGGTGCGCAGCCCGGCCGATCTCAAGGGCCAGAAGATCCGCATGATGGGCAACCCGCTGTTCATCGACACGATGAACGCCTTGGGCGGCAACGGTATCGCCATGGGTTACCCCGAGGTTTACAGCGCACTGCAGACCGGCGTGATCGACGGCGCGGAAAACAACCCGCCCAGCATGTTCACCGCCAACCACTACACGACCGGCGCCAAGTACTACGCGCAGACCAACCACCTGATCATCCCCGAACTGGTCGTGATGTCCAAGGTGGCTTACGAAAAACTCACACCGGCCGAACAGACACTGATCAAGAAACTCGGTCGCGAGGCGCAGATGGAGCAACGCGGATTGTGGGACAAGAGCGTGGCCGACTACAGCGCCCGGCTCAAAGCCGCCGGCGTCGAGTTCATCGAGGTCGATCAGAAGCCGTTTTTTGATGCCACCGCCCCGGTGCGCGCCAAATACGGTGCGCCGTATGCCGACCTGATGGCGCGGATCGCAGCCGTCAAGTAAGCGCCGCATTTGCCGTCCATCCGGGGCGCCTCGCGGGGCGGTTTCGGGTGGATGCCCGTGGCCTGACACTCCCCTTTTTCCTTGGCGCCGCTTGCCGGCGGTTCGTCCATGAAGAACACGATTCTCTCGGCTCTCGACGGTGTCTACCTGGCATGTATCTGGATTGCCGGCATGTCCATCTTCGTCATGAGCATCATCATTCCGATCGGTGTCTTCGCACGCTACGTGCTGGGCTTTGGCGCTCAATGGCCCGAGCCGATCGCGATTCTGCTGATGGTGATCTTCACCTTTGTCGGGGCGGCCGCAGCCTACCGTGCCGGCGCGCACATCGCAGTGGCGATGTTGACGGACCGCTTGCCAGCGCAGATGCGCGTGGCATGTCGATGGCTGGTTCACCTGCTGATGCTGGTGGTCAGTGTGTTCATGCTGGTGTACGGCACCAAGTTGTGCCTGGAGACCATGGGCCAGACCATCACGTCGTTGCCCTGGCTGCCAGTCGGGGCAACCTATGCGCCGGTGCCGCTGGGCGGGCTGCTCACACTGCTGTTTGTGCTCGAAAACCTGACGTACGGGCCCGCGCATGCGCGGGCGGTGGTCCGCTTCGACCATGTCAACGACGCGGCGCAGGCCTGACCATGGATGCATTCGTCTTGCTGGGAAGTTTTGCCTTGCTGGTGGCCATCGGCATGCCGGTGGCTTATTGCCTGGGTCTGGCCGCGCTGATCGGTGCTTTGTGGATCGACCTGCCGATCGACGCGGTGATGATCCAGATTGCCAGCGGCGTGAACAAGTTCTCGTTGCTGGCGATTCCGTTTTTCGTGCTGGCCGGTGCCATCATGGCCGAGGGCGGCATGTCGCGCCGCCTGGTGGCCTTCGCCGGCGTGCTGGTGGGTTTTGTCCGCGGCGGTCTGTCGCTGGTCAACATCCTGGCGTCCACGTTCTTCGGCGCCATCTCGGGCTCGTCGGTGGCGGACACCGCGTCGATCGGCTCGGTGATGATTCCCGAGATGGTCAAGAAGGGTTACCCGCGTGATTTCGCCACCGCTCTGACGGTCAGCGGGTCGATACAGGCCACCTTGATTCCCCCGAGCCACAACGCGGTCATCTACTCGATGGCGGCCGGTGGATCGATCTCGATCGCCGCGCTGTTCATGGCCGGCGTGTTGCCCGGCCTGCTGCTGGGCCTGACCCTGGGTTGTTACTGCCTGTACATCGCGAAAAAGCGCAACTTCCCGGTCGGCGAGTCCATGCCACTGCGCCAGGCCTTGCGCATCGCTGCCGATGCGATGTGGGGCCTCGCGACCATGGTGATCATCCTGGGCGGCATCCTGTCGGGTGTCTTCACTGCCACCGAGTCGGCGTCCATCGCCGTGTTGTGGGCTTTCTTTGTCACGATGTTCATCTACCGCGATTACCGCTGGCGCGACCTGCCCCGGCTGGTGCATCGTACGGTCAAGACGGTTTCGATCGTGATGATCCTGATCGGTTTTGCCGCCAGCTTCGGGTACATCATGACCCTGATGCAGATCCCGCTCAAGATCACCACCGCATTGACCAGCTTCACCGATAACCGCTACGTGATCCTGCTGTTGATCAACTTCCTGCTGCTGGCGCTCGGCACGTTGATGGACATGGCCGCCCTGCTGCTGATCCTCACGCCGATTCTTTTGCCGGTGGTCACCGCCGTGGGTATCGATCCCGTGCATTTCGGCATGATCATGATCGTCAACCTGGGCATGGGCCTGATCACGCCGCCGGTCGGCTCGGTGCTGTTCGTCGGCAGTGCGGTCGGCAAACTGCCGATCGAACAGGTCGTGCGGGCCTTGCTGCCGTTCTTCGGTCTGCTGCTCATCGTGCTGGGCATCGTGACCTATGTGCCGGCTTTGTCGTTATGGCTGCCGCGCCTGGTGGGTGTGTGATGCAACGGCGCCGCCACCACCGGAGACGGGCCATGACCGCTTCCTTTGTTGATGACTCGCTGAAAGACTCCGCATGAACCCGCAAGACCTCAAGACCATCCTCAGCACTGGGCTGCTTTCGTTCCCGCTCACCGATTTCGATGAACAGGGCGACTTCCGGCCCAAGACCTATATCGAGCGGCTGGAGTGGCTGGCCCCATATGGCGCAACAGCGTTGTTCGCTGCCGGTGGCACCGGCGAGTTCTTCTCGCTCACCGGCGACGAATATCCCGGCATCATCAAGACTGCGGTGGATACCTGCCGCGGCAAGGTGCCGATCATCGCCGGCGCCGGCGGGCCGACCCGCTTCGCGATCGCCTGCGCCCAGGAAGCCGAACGACTGGGCGCACACGGCATCCTGCTGATGCCGCATTACCTGACCGAAGCCGGCCAGGAGGGCCTGATCGCGCATGTGGAGGCGGTGTGCAAGAGCGTGAAATTCGGCGTCGTCGTCTACAACCGCAACGTGTGCAAACTCACGCCCGACTCGTTGGCCATCCTGGCCGAGCGTTGCCCGAACCTGATTGGCTTCAAGGATGGTGTTGGCGAGATCGAGACCATGGTGGCGATCTACCAGCGCATGGGCGACCGATTCTCGTACCTGGGCGGCCTGCCGACCGCCGAGGTGTATGCGGCCGCCTACAAGGCGCTGGGTACGCCGGTGTATTCGTCGGCCGTGTTCAACTTCATCCCGAAGACCGCGGTGGAGTTCTACCAGGCCGTTGCCAGTGACGACATGGTGACCCAGCATCGCCTGCTGAAGAACTTCTTCATGCCCTACCTGGCGATCCGAAACCGCATGGCGGGTTACGCGGTCAGCATCGTCAAGGCCGGTGCCAGGATCGTCGGCCATGACGCCGGCCCGGTGCGTCCGCCGCTGACCGATCTCAAGCCGGCCGAGTTCGAGCAGCTCGCTGCGTTGATCAAGACGATGGGCCCACAGTAACCGGGTGAACTGCCGCGAGCGCCATTCAATGCCACAAACCTTCGACGTCGCCGTGGTCGGAGCCGGTCTCGGATCGGCGCCGCATTTTGCAGCGCTGCAGGAGTTGCGCGACGACTACCCGCTGACCTGGGTCTGCACCCGGGATGCGCAACGCCTGCAGGCCGCGGCGCTGCCGCCAGGCGCACGCCGCACGACGCAGTTGCAAGACATCATGCAGGATGCACGGGTCGGCGCCGTACTGGTGCTCGCGCCACCTGGCGCCCACCTGGAGGTGGTGCGGCAGATGGCCGATGCCGGCAAACATGTGCTGGTGGAAAAGCCGCTGGAACTCGACCTGCGGCGTGCCCGCGAACTGGTGGAGCATTGCGAAGCGCGCAAGGTGAAGCTGGCGGTGATGTTGCAACACCGGATGCGCAGTGGCGCCCTGCGCCTGGCGCAATTGCTGCGGGACGGCGCGCTGGGGCCCGTGACCAGTGCCAGCATGCAGGTGCGCTGGTGGCGGCCGCAAAGTTACTACGACGAGCCCGGCCGTGGCAGCATGGCGCGCGACGGGGGCGGTGTGTTGCTGACGCAAGCCATTCACACGCTCGACTTGCTGCTGACCCTGATCGGGATGCCGCAGCGGGTGACCGGTGCAGTGACGACCAGCGTGGTCCACACGATGGAGTGCGAGGACTGTGCCAGCGCGCTGCTGCATTACCCAGGTGGCATGGTTGTGGTGCTGCAGGCCACGACGGCGGCGTATCCGGGTTACCCGGAGCGGATCGAGATCAACGGCGCGCACGGCACGGCGACGCTGGAGTCCGGCCGGCTCCAGGTCGCCTACGCCGATGGCCGCAATGAGTCGGTGCAGGCCGAGGGCGGCGGTGGTGCCGGTGCCGACCCGATGGCCTTTCACCATGGCCCGCACGGCGCGGTGCTGCGCGACTTTTTCGACGCCGTGCGCCACGACCGGGCGCCGGCGGTGACCGGCCGCAGCGCGCTGGCCGCGCAGGCGGTGATCGAGGCCATCATCGCGTCGGCTGCTGGCGGTGGTGCCCCGGTTGTGCTTGCGCCGCCCGCGCCATAACCGTACCCTTGGCTCTTCTGCTTTCCTGATCACAAACTCCACGGGCACCACTTCATGACGACACCACAACACGACAACTACATCAATGGCCAATGGGTGGCTGGTGACAAGTACAGCCCCAATGTCAACCCGTCGAACACGGCCGATGTACTGGGCCTGTACACCCAGGCCAGTGCGGCCCAGCTCGACGCAGCGGTGCAGGCGGCGCGCGCGGCATTTCCAGCCTGGTCGAGCGCGGGCATACAGTCCCGCGCCGACGCGCTGGACAAGATCGGCAACGAGATCCTGGCGCGGCGCGAAGAGCTGGGAACGTTGCTGGCACGCGAAGAAGGCAAGACCCGGCCAGAGGGTATCGGCGAAGCTGCGCGGGCCGGCAACATCTTCAAGTTCTTCGCGGGGGAGTGCCTGCGGCTGGCCGGCGAGACGTTGGCATCGGTGCGCCCGGGTGTCGGCATCGAGGTCACCCGAGAACCCCTGGGTGTGATCGGCCTGATCACGCCGTGGAACTTCCCGATCGCGATTCCCGCATGGAAGGTCGCCCCGGCGCTGGCGTATGGCAACTGCGTCGTGCTCAAGCCCGCCGACCTGGTGCCGGGCTGCGCTTGGGCGCTGGCCGACATCATCAGCCGCAGCGGCATTCCGGCTGGCGTGTTCAACCTGGTGATGGGCCGGGGCAGCGTGGTGGGTGACGCGCTGGTCAACCATGCCAGCATCGACGCGATCAGCTTCACCGGTTCGCAGTTGGTGGGCGGTCGTATCGCGCAGCAGTGCGCGACCCACCTGAAAAAGGTGCAGCTCGAGATGGGCGGCAAGAATCCGCAGGTGGTGCTGGACGACGCCGACCTGGGCCAGGCGGTGGAGCTGTGCGTGCAGAGCGCGTTTTTCTCGACCGGGCAACGCTGCACCGCGTCGAGCCGGCTCGTCGTCACCGAAGGCATTTACCCGAAGTTCGTCGCGGCCATGCAGGCGCGCATGGCCGCGCTCAAGGTGGGCGACGCCCTTCACTCTGGCATCGACATCGGGCCGGTGTCGTCCTTGTCGCAACTGGCGCAGGACGCCGACTATGTCGCCATCGGGCAGCAGGAGGGCGGCAAGTTGCTGATGGGCGGCGAGCGGCTGGCGCGCGATACCGATGGGTTCTACATGGCACCGGCGCTGTTCGCCGATACCACGATGGACATGCGTATCAACCGCGAGGAGGTGTTCGGGCCGGTGGCGAGCATCATCCGGGTCAAGGACTACGATGCCGCGCTGCAGGCGGCCAACAACACGCCGTTCGGCCTGTCCGCGGGTATTGCGACCACGTCGCTCAAGTATGCGACACACTTCAAGCGCCACAGCCAGGCCGGCATGGTGATGGTCAACCTGCCCACTGCCGGCGTCGACTACCACGTGCCGTTTGGCGGGCGCAAGGGCTCCAGTTACGGGCCACGCGAGCAAGGACGTTACGCACAGGAGTTCTTCACCACGGTCAAGACGGCGTATACGCTGGCCTGAGCAAGAGGCAACACACTTTGCGCCGGAGCCGGTCACCGTCAAACCACCTTCTTCACGACCTGCCTGCCATGTCAGCAGAACCCCTGCCGTCCCAGCCACTGCGCATCGCCATGCACGCCGATGACAACGTGGCCATCGTCGCCAATGACGGCGGCCTGCCGGCAGGCACCGTATTTGCCGATGGCCTGGCGTTGCGCGACCAGGTGCCGCAAGGTCACAAGGTCAGCCTGGTCGATATCGCACAGGGTGCGCCGGTACGGCGTTACAACGTGGTCATCGGCACCGCGCTGCGCGACATTGCCGCGGGCAGCTGGGTGCATGAACGGCTGCTGCAGATGCCGCAGGCCCGCTCGCTCGAAGGCCTGCCGATGGCCACGGTGCGGTTGCCACCGTTGCCGCCGCTGGAAGGTCATAGCTTCGAGGG
>CAZADK010000035.1:0-216 GCA_964483855.1 uncultured Rhodoferax sp. | reverse complement strand
GCAGTGTGTCGCCGGTGTCGTGGACTTTGCGGTGCGACGCATCAAGGACGAACTGCTTCCGCATTACCCGCATGTCGATGACGTGGTTGGGCTGGAACACAGCTACGGCTGCGGCGTGGCGATCGACGCGCCCGACGCGGTGATTCCGATCCGCACCTTGCGCAACATCAGCCTGAACCCGAATTTCGGCGGCGAGGTCATGGTGGTCAGCCTGGG
>CAZADK010000034.1:8452-15014 GCA_964483855.1 uncultured Rhodoferax sp. | reverse complement strand
GCCCTGGGGCAGGGGCTGGGGCATTGTAGGCAGCGTCCGGCTCGCTGACCCGGCCTGGGTTATCCGGGCCGGCTGTGCGGTGCAGTGAGAGCGTGAGAGGCAATCGCTTGAGCCCACGCAAGACCCCGCAAGCAGATCCAGGCGCTTCGAGCCACGGCCAGTGGCGGGGCTTGCCCTGCGGGCCGGGGCGCCCAATCGATGGCCTCTCACGCTCTGACGCGTGAGCGCCGACAATGGTGGCCATGAAAGCTCCCCCGCGCCTGCAGTCTCTGATCGAAGAAGGCCTGATCGACACCGTCGTGCGCCAGCTCATGAGCGGCAAGGAGGCGATGGTATATGTGGTGCGCAGCGGCGACGAGACCCTGTGCGCCAAGATCTACAAGGAGGCCACGCAGCGCAGCTTTCGTCAGGCGGTCGATTACACCGAGAACCGCAAGGTGAAGAATTCGCGCCAGGCGCGCGCCATGGCAAAGGGCACGCGGTTTGGCCGCCAGGCCCAGGAGGCCGCCTGGCAAAGTGCCGAGGTCGACGCGTTGTACCGACTCGCCGATGCCGGGGTGCGCGTGCCCAAACCGCACAACTTCCACGACGGCGTGTTGCTGATGGAACTGGTGAGCGACGCACATGGTGATGCTGCGCCGCGCCTCAACGACGTGGCCCTGACGCCGGAGCAAGCGCGGGGGCACCACGCTACGCTGCTGCAGGAGGTGGTGCGCATGTTGTGCGCCGGCGTCGTGCATGGCGACTTGTCGGAGTTCAATATCCTGCTGGCAGTTGACGGCCCGGTCATCATCGACCTGCCGCAGGCGGTCGACGCAGCCGGCAACAACCACGCGCAGCGCATGTTGCTGCGCGATGTAGACAATCTGCGCACCTTCTTCGGCGGCTTTGCGCCGGAGCTGCTGCAGACCGATTTCGGAGCCGAGATGTGGGACCTGTACCAGCGCGGCCTGTTGCATCCACGGGAGACACTGACCGGGCGGTTCGCCCGCAAGACCGGCGCAGTAGATGTGGCCCATGTCATGCGCGAGATCGACGACGCGCGGGCCCAGGAGGCGGCGCGGCAACTGCGCATGCAGGTTGCCCGGTGAGCCGCCAGGCCGTTCCAAGGGCAAACCCCGCGGCGCGTGATTGGCAACCAACCGACCGACTGGCCAAGTCTGCCCACGCACCCTCTTATTACGCGCACAGCGCCCATGCGGCGCCGCGGCGGCCGCCCTTGACCGGGCCGGTGCAGGCCGACGTCTGCATCGTTGGTGCCGGGTATACCGGCTTGTCGGCGGGGATCGCCCTGGCCGAGGCGGGCAAGCGTGTCGTGATCCTCGAGCAGTCGTCGGTGGGCTGGGGTGCTTCCGGGCGCAACGGTGGCCAGATCGTGCACAGTTATTCGCGCGACCTGGATGTGATCGAGGCCAAGCATGGCCGTGCCGTCGCCGAGCCGTTGGGGCGCATGATGTTCGAAGGCGCGCAGGTCATCCGGGAGCGGGTCGCCAGCTATGCGATCGATTGCGACCTCAAGGACGGTGGCCTCTTCGCCGCCGTCAACGATTCCAAGGCCAGGGGCCTGGTCGAGCAGAAGGTGTTGTGGGAGCGCTGGGGCCATCCGGGCCTGACGCTGGTCGACCGTGCAAGCGAGGTACGCAAGCTGGTCGGCACCGATCGTTACAGCGCCGTGCTGGTGGACCCGACCGGCGGCCACTTCCATCCGCTGAACCTGGCGCTGGGCGAGGCCGCGGCGTTCGAAAGCCTGGGCGGCACCATCCACGAAGGTTCGGGCGTGCTGAAGATCGAACGCGGCACGCCGGCCGTGGTGCACACGGCGCAGGGGCAGGTGCGCGCGCGGCAGGTGATCGTCGCCTGCAATGCCTACGGCGGAGATCTGGAGCCGAAGCTGGCCAGCCGCTCGATGCCCTGCGGCACGCAGGTCATCGCCACCGCGCCGCTGGGTGCACTGGCCGATGAGCTGATTCCGTCCGACTATTGCGTGGAGGACAACAACTTCCTGCTCGACTATTTCCGGCTGTCGGCCGACAAACGCATGATCTATGGCGGCGGTGTGGTCTACGGCGCGCGCGATCCGAAAGAGGTGAAGTCGTTGATCCGGCCGCAGATGGTCAAGACCTTTGCGCAGCTGCAGGATGTGGAGATCGAGTTCGGCTGGACCGGCAACTTCCTGTTGACCTTGTCACGCCTGCCGCAGGTGGGTACCTTGGCGCCCAACATCTATTTCTCGCAGGGATGCTCCGGCCACGGTGTGACGTTCACGCACCTGATCGGCCGGGTGCTGGGCGAGGCGCTGCAGGGCGACACCACCCGTTTCGATGCCTTTGCGCGCCTGCCGCACCACCCTTTTCCGGGCGGGCGACTGTTGCGCGTGCCATTCACGGCGATGGGCGCTTTGTGGTACCAGTTGCGCGACCGGCTGGGTATCTGACACATACGAGGAGAACACGACATGAACCACGAGAGCAACAACAAGGAATTCGACCTCGTCGTGCACGGTGCGACCGGCTTCACGGGCCGCCTGGTCGTCGAATATCTCCTGCAGACCTATCCGGCCGGCAGCGGCCTGCGCTGGGCCATGGGTGGGCGTAGCGCCGACAAGCTGGCGCAGGTACGCGACGAGGTGAAGGCCCCGGCCGATACGCCGCTGGTGGTCACCGACAGCGCCGACGCTGCCAGCCTGCAGGCCCTGATGGCGCGCACCCGGCAGGTGTTGACGACGGTCGGACCGTACCAGCTATACGGCAACGCATTGGTGGCCGCCTGTGCGCAGACCGGCGTCGATTACGTCGATCTGTGCGGCGAACCGGCCTGGATGCGCCAGATGATCGACGCGCATGAAGCCCAGGCCAGGGCCAGCGGTGCGCGTATCGTGTTCTCCTGCGGTTTCGACTCGATTCCGTTCGACCTCGGCGTGGCGATGTTGCAGGATGAAATGCGCTCGCGTTTCGGCACGCCGGCAAATAGGGTGCGGGGCCGGGTGCGCAAGATGAATGGCACGTTCTCGGGTGGCACGGCTGCCAGCCTGAAGGCGACGATGGCTGCCGCGGCCCGGGACCCGGGGGTGCTCGACCTGCTGCGCAACCCGTTCTCGCTGACGCCGGGTTTCGAAGGCCCGCGCCAGCCCTCGGGCAACAAGCCAATGGTCGACGCGGTGCTGGGCCTGTGGGTCGCGCCGTTCATCATGGCGGCTATCAACACCCGCAACGTGCACCGTTCCAATTTCCTGCTCGGCCATGCCTGGGGCCAGGACTTCGTCTACGACGAGATGCTGGTCACCGGGGCGGGCGACAAGGGTGAGGCGATCGCCAACGCAGTGGCCGCCGACAAGTCGCTCGGCGGCGAGGGCGGTCCGAAACCCGGTGAAGGCCCGTCGCGCGAGGAGCGCGAGGCTGGTTTCTATGACGTGTTGTTCATCGGGAGCAATAACGAGGGCGACAGCTTGCGTGTCGGCGTCAAGGGTGACCGCGACCCGGGTTATGGCTCGACATCCAGGATGATCACCGAGGCAGCCGTGTGCCTGTTGCGCGATGCACGGGATACGGCGGGCGGCATCTGGACACCGGCGTCGGCGATGGGCGCGCGGTTGACCGCGCGATTGCAAAATAACGCCGGCCTGACGTTTGCCCTCGAGGCTGGCGCCTGAGGCCGCTGGGTCGTTCCCAAGGTGTTGGCCGGATCGGTTGCCGTCAGACATGCACGGGTTCCCGCTGCCGCCCGCATGGCATTCCGGTGGCTCTGGCGCCCCCGCACAGCTGGTCGCCCAACCTCAGGGCTTGCGCGCCACCAGGCCCACCAGCGCGGAGTGCCCCAGGTGGTGAAGGCCTTCGGCCAGATCGTCTTCGTACATCCGTAGCTCCAGCAGTTCCATACCGGCGAATGCTTCGCGCAGCAGTTCCTCGGTGTACAGGTTGGCCAGCAGGGGCGGGCCGCCGGTCTTGTATTCGAGCTGCCTGGGCGTGTAGCCCTGCAGGATCAGCAAGCCGCCGGGCTTGAGCGTGTGCACCAGATTGGCAAACAGGCGCGTACGCATCGCCGGGTCGGCGAACTGGATGAAGATCGCCGCCACCAGGTCGTAGTGGTCCTGCGTCCAATGCATCTGATCGCAGTCGGCGACAGCGTAGTCCACCTGCACACCCGCTTCGTGCGCCAGTTTGCGTGCCTTGGCCACGCCGACTTCGGAGATGTCGAAGGCATCCACCTGCAATCCCCGGCGCGCCAGCCAGACGCTGTTGCGCCCCTCGCCGTCGGCCACGCACAACGCGCTGCCACGCGCCGGGTACCGGTCGGTCTGCGCTTGCAGGTAGACATTGGGCGTGGTGCCGAACAGGTAGTCGGCGTGTTCGAAACGTTTGTTCCAGGTGGCGGCGGCGTCGTTGAAGCGGGTATCGGTCATGGTGTCGTTGGGGTGATTGCAACGCCCGATTCTGCGGCCAGGCGTGCACAATGGTTTGTCAAGGAGGTTCTTTTGATGGCAAAACATGATCTGACGATTCTCACCGGCGCCTCGCGCGGCATGGGCCTGGCGATGGCGCGCCAGTTATGTGTGCAGGGCGCCGCGGTGTTGTGTATTTCGCGCAATCGCTCCGATGCGTTGCAGAACTGGGCCGATACGCAAGGCGCGCAGCTGATGCAGTGGACGGCCGACCTGACCGATCCGGCGCCCGTGGCCGGGCGTTTGCGCGGCTGGTTGCAGGCGCAGGATGCGACCGGGCTGGGCAGCGCGACGCTGATCAACAACGCCGGTGTGATCGGCCATCTCGGCCCGCTGGAGACCGGCGACGCGCAGGCCATTGCCGCTGCGCTGCGCGTCGACCTCGAAGCGCCGATGCAATTGACGGCAGCCTTCCTGGCCGCGACCCACGGCTGGAGCCTGCCACGCCGGATCCTGAACATCTCGTCCGGCCTTGGCCGCCGTGCCATGGCGGGCGCGGCGCTGTACTGCGCCGCCAAGGCCGGCATGGACCACTACAGCCGCTGCGTCGCGCTCGACGAGGCACGCAAGCCGCATGGCGCGCGTATCGTCGCGCTGGCGCCAGGCGTCATCGATACCGATATGCAGGGCGAGTTGCGCGGCGCCGACCCGCAGCAGTTTCCGGACCGTGACAACTTCCAGCGGCTCAAGGACAGCGCCGCCATGACATCACCGGAGCAGGCGGCGCGCCAGGTGCTGGCCTACCTGGCGCGCGCCGATTTCGGCGAGCCGGTGATTGCCGACGTGCGGGACGCCTGAGTGGCGCCTGAGTGGCGCCGATTGTTCCCGCGACTGTTCCGTGACCATGGGCGTAAACTGTTCGCATCCCAAACTGAACGCGCCGCCATGCCAGACACCGCCTGCATCCATGCAGATGCAGTCGGTGCGTTGCTTTTCCGGGACACGCGCAGCGGCAGCGCCATGACGCCATGCAACATCTCTCTCGTTGGTTGATCGCTGCCGTGCTGGTCGCCGGCCTGGCTGGTATTGGTTACCTGTGGTGGCAAAAGCAGCAGGGGCCGGCCCTGGTGCCGATCGCTGGAGCACCGCCGGTCGCGGCAACGGATTCGCTGGCGCAGTCGCCGCAACAGCCTGCATCGGCGCCGGCCAACTACCCGATCGAAGCCATCGCACCGGCAGCTGGCGCGTCGGCCATCTTGCCGCCGCTGGCGGCCGACGACCGCAACGCGGTGCGCGATGCGGTCATCGACCTGCTCGGCCGCGAGCAGGTGTTGTCGTTCCTGGACCTGAACGACTTCCCGCGCCGGATCGTCGCCTCGGTGGACAACCTGGCGCGTGGCCATGCGGCCTCGCGGCTGTGGCCGGTGTCGCCGGCGCCGGCGCGGTTCCTGGTGGTGGAGCAGGATGGCAGGACGACCATCGCCGGCGGCAACGCAGACCGTTACAACGCCTTCGTGCGGTTCGTGACCGGCATCGACAGCGATGGCGCGGTGGCCCTGTACGTGCGCATGTACCCACTGCTGCAAAAGGCGTATGAAGAGCTGGGCTACCCCGGCAAGTATTTCAACAACCGGCTGGTCGAGGTGATCGACCAGTTGCTGCAGACGCCGGAGCCGGAGGCGCCGATCGAGATCACGTTGACGCGGGTCAAAGGGCCGATCGCCGAGAAACGACCCTGGCTGCGCTACGAATATGCCGACCCAGGCATGGAGGCCCGGCCCGCGGGCCAGAAGATCCTGCTGCGCATGGGATTGCGCAACACCAGCCTGCTCAAGGCCAAGCTGCGCGACCTGCGCCAGCGCATCGCCGGGCGCACGATCAGCTGATCGTCAGCCCCATCGGCGGGCAGCGCCGGGTGCCAAGCGCTGGCCCCCAGGCTCGCTGACCAACCACGGATGCGGCGGCTCGGTTCCTGTTCGTCGACCGCTTGATTTGCGCTGGCAACGCAGATGAACACGGACAATCGCGGCCACGACGAGACGCACCCATGGGGTGAGTGCGCTATGCACCCGATCGCAGACCCGCTGGATTCGCCATGCGGCGTTGTTCGCCCTTGCGCACAGAAGTGCGCGGCGTCTTCTGGCCTCGCCTGGCGCGCCCGTCGGGGCACGCTCGGGCGCATGC
>CAZADK010000034.1:6748-8352 GCA_964483855.1 uncultured Rhodoferax sp. | reverse complement strand
GTGGGCCAATCGGGAACCGGTTTCGTGCGCGACATCGACGCAGTGCTCGAGCCGCAGCGCCAGGCCACTGTCACCGCCCAGGTGGGTGGCAGCGTGCTGGCGTTGCATGTGAAGACCGGTGACACGGTGCGCCGCGGGCAGGCGCTGGTGCGACTCGACGATCGGGAAATGCGCGCCAACACCGCCCGCAGCGACGCCGCGGTGGTGCAGGCGCAGGCCGCCTTGCGTGATACGCAGCAGGTGCTCGAACGTAATCGCGAACTGCGCAAGAGCGGCTTCCTGAGCGCGGCCGCGCTCGACGGCGCCGAGAACCAGGTGAAGTCGGCCCAGGCTGCGGTCGGCCAGGCCCAGGCCGCGCGCACCCAGGCCACCGTGGCGCAGGGTTTTGCCGACCTGGCGGCGCCGTTCGATGCCGTCGTGCTCGCAACCCATGTGCAGACCGGTGATTTGGCCTTGCCGGGACGCGCGCTGGTCACCTTGTACCAACCGGGCCTGCTGCGGGCCGTGGCTTATGTGCCGGCATCGCGGGTAATGGAAATGGCGGCAAGCACCGAGGTGCGGGTGGTGCTGCCGGACGGCCGCACGGTGGTTCCGACCGCGCGCGACATGCAACCCACGGCCGATCCGGTGTCGCAGACCGTGGAATGGCGGCTGCCATTGCCGGCCACTGCCACCGGGCTGCGGCCGGGACAGATGGTGCGGGTGCGAGCCACGGGCGTCTCTGCTGCTGCGACGGATACCAGTGCGCGTCTGACGGTGCCCCGGGAGGCGGTCTTGCGCCGCGGCGAACTGACCGCGGTCTACGTCGCGTCCGACAAGGGATTCATCCTGCGCGCGGTGCGGGTCGGGCCGGTGCTGGCGGACACGGTCGAGGTGCTGGCGGGCCTGCGCGCCGGTGAACGGATCGCGCGCGATCCGGTGCGTGCCGGCATGCCGGGCGCGCTCGCGGACTGATGGCGGCCATGGAATCGAAAGACAAGCCCCGCACCGTGCCCGCGGCGACGCCGCCGCTGGGTGTTGCCGGGCGCCTCGCCGCGGCGTTCCAGAACAATGCGATCACGCCATTGCTGGCGCTGGTGGCGCTGTTGCTGGGCCTTTTCGCGGTGCTGGTGACGCCGCGCGAGGAGGAGCCGCAGATCAACGTGACGATGGCCAACGTGCTGATCGCCTTTCCCGGCGCCAGCAGTACCGATGTGCAGAACATGGTGGCGCGCCCGGCCGAGCAGGTGCTGGGCCAGATCGCCGACATCGAGCACACCTACTCCGTCTCTCGCCCCGGCATGGCGGTGTTGACGGTGCAGTTCAAGGTCGGCGTGCCACGCACCGAGGCGCTGGTGCGCCTGTACGATGTGCTCAACGCCAACCAGGACTGGTTGCCACGCAACCTGGGCGCATTGCCGCCGGTGGTGCGGCCCAAGGGCATCGACGATGTGCCGGTGCTGGGCGTGACCTTGTGGAGCGCCGATGCGATGCCCGCGGTCGAACTCGAACGCATCGCGCACACGCTGGAGGCCGAACTCAAGCAGGTGCCGGGCGCGCGCGAAGTGACGACCATTGGCGGCCCGGGCCGGGCGGTCAACGTCTGGCTCGACCCGGGCCGCATG
>CAZADK010000034.1:0-6738 GCA_964483855.1 uncultured Rhodoferax sp. | reverse complement strand
CTCGCCCGCCGGCTACCGCCTCTACCGCCGCGCCGACCTGCTGCGGCTGCAGCAGACATTGAGCGCGGCCAACATGGGTCTGCCGGCGGGCGCCGTGATCGAGCAGGGCAGTGGCACCACCCGCATGCTCACGGTGGAGACGGGCAACCTGATCACCTCCGTCGACGAGGTCGCCGACCTGGTCGTCGGGGTCAGCAACGGCCGTCCGGTCTACCTGCGCGAAGTCGCACGCGTCGAATATGGCGCGCGTTCGCCGAACCAGTATGTGTGGTTCACGCCGGGTGCGGCAGCCGCACCACCGCCCGTCACCGATACGACAACTCCACTGCCGTCCGGGTCCTCGCCGCAAGAACGATTGCAACCGCTCGGGCGGCCAGGTGAAGCCAGGGCCGGGGGCGTTTTCCCGGCGCTGACGCTGACGGTGACCAAGAAGCCGGGCCAGAACGCAGTCGACGTTGCGCGTGCGGCGCGCGCGCGGCTGGATGCACTGCGCAACACGGTGATACCGGCCGGCGTGCAGACCACGATCACCCGCGACTACGGCGAAACTGCCGCCGAGAAGGCGAACAAGCTGATCCAGAAACTTGCGTTCGCCACGGCCTCGGTGATCCTGTTGGTCGGACTGGCGCTGGGCCGGCGCGAGGCGGTCATCGTCGGCGCGGCCGTGATCCTGACGCTGACGGCCACGTTGTTCGCGTCCTGGGCCTGGGGCTTCACGCTGAACCGGGTGTCGCTGTTCGCGCTGATCTTCTCGATCGGCATCCTGGTCGACGATGCCATCGTGGTGGTCGAGAACATCCATCGCCACCAGCAACTCGATCCCGGCAAGCCGCTGCTGGACATCATTCCCGCCGCGGTCGATGAGGTCGGTGGCCCCACCATCCTGGCCACGCTGACCGTGATCGCGGCCTTGTTGCCGATGGCCTTCGTGACCGGCCTGATGGGCCCGTACATGAGCCCGATTCCGATCAACTCCAGCCTGGGCATGGCGTTGTCGCTGGCGATCGCGTTCACGGTGACACCGTGGTTGGCGCTGCGGCTGATGAAGACAGGCGATCACCATGGCGCGGCCCATGCCCATGAAGCCGATACCCCGGCCAAGCCTGGACGGGTTCAGCGCCTGTTCAACTGGCTGCTGCTGCCGCTGCTGCAAAGCGCGCGCAAACGCTGGTTGCTGGCGCTGGGCATCCTGGCCGCACTGGTGTTGTCGGTCGGCCTGGCTGCCGTGCAGTGGGTGGTGCTCAAGATGCTGCCGTTCGACAACAAGAGCGAATTCCAGGTGGTGCTCGACATGCCGGCCGGCACGCCGCTGGAGAACACCGCTGCGGCACTGCAGGAGATGGGCCTGCACCTGTCGGCGCAGCCCGAGGTGCGCGACCTGCAGGCGTACGCCGGTACTGCTTCGCCGATCACGTTCAACGGCCTGGTGCGCCAGTACTACCTGCGCGCCGATGCCGAGCAGGGCGACCTGCAGGTGAACCTGGTCGACAAGGCACACCGCGATGAGCAAAGTCATGCGATCGCGCAGCGCATGCGCCCGGCGCTGGAGGCCATCGCGCAGCGCTACGGCGCCCGGGTCAAGGTGGTCGAAGTGCCGCCTGGCCCACCAGTGATGTCGCCACTGGTGGCCGAGGTCTATGGGCCGGACGAGGCTGGCCGGCAGGCGCTGGCTGCGCGCCTGGTCAAGGCGTTCGGCGATACCGCCCATGTGGTCGGCATCGACAGCAGCCTGCAGGCCGACGCGCCACGCAGTTTCCTGCGCGTGCAACGCCAGCGTGCCGAGACACTGGGCATTCCGGTGGCGGCCGTGGCGCAGACGGTGCAGGCGGCGCTGTCGGGCTCGAACACCACCTACCTGCACGACGGCCAGTCCAAGTACCCGGTGCCAGTACGCATCGGCCTGCCGCTGGAGCGCCAGGTCGGCCTGGACGCGGTGCTGGCGCTGCCGATGCGCGCCGCCAACGGCGCGCTGGTGCCCTTGTCCGAACTGGTGCAGGTCGAGCGCGGCGTCATCGACAAGACCTTGTACACCAAGGACCTGCGGCCGCTGACGTATGTGATGGGTGACGTCGGGGTGCGGCCGCTGAATGGTGGTGCGCCGGTGGCCGGCTTCATCGACTCGCCGCTGTACGGCTTGTTCGGCATCCGCAGTCACCTGCAGCAGGCCGCCTTGCCCAACACCGGCGTGCTGGACGAATACTGGATCCGCCAGCCGGACGACCCGTACCGCGGCTACGCGATCAAGTGGGACGGCGAGTGGCAGATCACCTTCGAGACCTTCCGCGACATGGGTACGGCCTACGGCGTGGGCCTGATCCTGATCTACCTGCTGGTGGTGGCGCAGTTTCGCAGCTACGTGACGCCGCTGATCATCATGGCGCCGATTCCGCTGACCATCATCGGCGTGATGCCGGGCCATGCATTGATGAACGCGCAATACACCGCGACCTCGATGATCGGCATGATCGCGCTGGCCGGCATCATCGTGCGCAATTCCATCCTGCTGGTGGACTTCATCGAGCTGGAAGTGACGCGCGGTGTGGCGTTCCAGCAGGCGGTCGTGCAATCGGCCGCGGTGCGGGCGCAACCCATCGTGCTGACCGGCGTGGCGGCGATGATCGGCGCCTTCTTCATTTTGGACGACCCGATCTTCAACGGTCTGGCGGTGTCGCTGATCTTCGGCATCTTCGTGTCGACGCTGCTGACATTGGTCGTGATACCGGTCTTGTATTACGCCGTGTTCCGGCGTCGCATGGCAGCGCGCGCAGCCGCTGCGCCCACGGATTGATCAACCCCAAGGAGACACCACCATGGCCCACATCGTCATCATCGGAGCCGGAATCGGCGGCATGCCCGCCGCCTATGAAATGCGGGCCTTGCTGGCCAAGGAACACCGCATCACCGTCGTCAACCCGGTCGACTTTTTCCAGTTCACGCCGTCCAACCCCTGGGTGGCCGTGGGCTGGCGCGAGCGTTCGGTGGTGACGATGCCGATCGCACCCGCGCTCGAGAAAAAAGGTATTGGTTTCATCGCGAAGGCGGTGACCGGCATCGATGCGCCGGGCAATACGGTGACGCTCGACGGCGGCGCGACACTGGCCTACGACTACCTGGTCATCACCACCGGCCCCAAGCTGGCCTTCGACGAGGTGCCCGGCGCCGGACCGCATGGTGGCCACACCCATTCGGTGTGCACCGTGCCGCATGCCGAGCAATTCTGGACGCAGTACCAGGAGTTCCTCAAGAATCCCGGCCCGATCGCCGTGGGCGCGATGCCGGGGGCGAGTTGCTTCGGGCCGGCCTATGAGTTCGCCTTCATCCTGGATGCCGACCTGCGCAAGCGCAAGCTGCGCCACAAGGTGCCGATCACCTTCGTGACCAGCGAGCCGTATATCGGCCACCTGGGGCTGGGCGGAGTTGGCGACAGCAAGTCGATGCTGGAGTCCGAGATGCGGGGCCACGACATCAAGTGGATCACCAACGCCAAGACCACCCAGGTCGATGCCGACAAGCTGCATGTGTCCGAACTCGACGACAAGGGCCAACTGCACAAGGAGCACACGGTGCCGTTCAAGCTGGCGATGATGCTGCCGGCGTTCAAGGGCGTGGACCCGGTGGCCGCGGTACCCGGCCTGTGCAACCCGCGCGGCTTCGTGCTGATCGACGAGCACCAGCGCAGCAAGGCGTTCAAGAACATCTTCTCGGCTGGTGTCTGCGTGGCGATCCCGCCGGTCGAGGTCACACCCGTTCCCACCGGCGCGCCCAAGACGGGTTACATGATCGAGACCATGGTCACCGCGATTGCGCACAACATCGCCGACGAAATGGCCGGCAAGCAGCCGACGTCGAAAGCGACCTGGAATGCGATTTGCCTGGCCGACATGGGCGACACCGGCGCCGCGTTCGTGGCCTTGCCGCAGATTCCGCCGCGCAACGTGAACTGGTTCAAGAAGGGCAAGTGGGTGCACCTGGCCAAGATCGGTTTCGAGAAATACTTCATGCGCAAGATGAAGACCGGCAATGTCGAGCCGGTGTACGAGAAGTATGTGCTCAAGGCACTGGGCATCGTGCGCCTGGTCGAGAAGTGAAACCCGTCCAACCGTTTTTTTCAACTGAAGGAGTCAAACCATGACCGTGGAACGTTACATCCGCATCTTTGCCGGACTATTCATCCTGATCTCGCTCGCGCTGGGCGTGCAAGGCAGTCCGGTTTTCGTCAGCCCGTGGTGGCTGGCCTTCACCGCCTTTGTCGGCGCCAACCTGTTCCAGTTCGGGTTCAGCAATGTCTGTCCGCTCGGTTTCATCCTGAAGAAGCTCGGCGTGCCGGAAAAGGCTTCGGCAGGCACCTGAGCCGTGAGCCACCAAAGGAAAACAGGGCGCCAGACCATCGCCAGCGCAGTTGCCGGCGCCGTCGTGAAGTGATCGGATAATGGGGCGCTCGACCTCCCCCGGCCGCCGTCTGGCGGGTAACTGCGCCATGACGATCCTCACCGACCAGAAGACCCGTACCGACCTGCTGCACCGCCTCAAGCGGGCGGAGGGTCAGTTGCGGGGTGTGCAGCGCATGATCGAGGAGGGTGACAACTGCCTGGCGATCGCCGGGCAGATGTCCGCGGTGCGCAAGGCGCTGGACAGCGCCTATGTACGCATGACCGTGTGTTTCATCGAGCAGGAGCTGGGCGAGCGCCTGGGCGACAAGGCCGGAGCCTCCGGCGATCTGGCCCACATGATGCAGCACATGGAGGCGATGCTGGGCAAGATCCGCTGAAGACGCTTGCACTATGATGGCGCCTTCCTTGATGGGGAAGGCCGGTCCACATGCCCCGCGATTGCGCCGCCCTCGAACCGGCCGATCTGCGCACGCCGCAGAAGCCACTCTGCCAACGCGCCATGGAGACACACGCATGACGATCGACTGGATCCATTTCACACCCTGGGCTTCCCTGGCTGGCGGTGTCCTGCTCGGGTTGGCTTCTGCCGTATTCATCCTGGCCAGAGGCCGTGTGCTGGGTATCAGCGGCATTCTTGGCGGCCTGCTGGGACGCAGGCCGGGCGATGTCGGCTGGCGCCTGTCGTTCCTGCTCGGGCTGCTGGCCGCGCCGCTGGCCTACGGGCTGTTAGCGCAGCCAGTGGTGCCGCGCATCGACGCGGGCTGGCTGACGCTGATCGTCGCCGGCCTGCTGGTGGGCGCCGGCACCCGTTATGGCTCCGGCTGTACCAGCGGGCATGGCGTGTGCGGCATGTCGCTGCTGTCGCCCCGCTCGCTGGTGGCCACGCTGGTGTTCATGGGCGCGGGTTTCGCCACCGTCTATCTGGCGCGCCATGCGTTGGCGTGACGCGGCCGCCACGATCAACAGGAACGCACCGTGAACCGTCTTGTCGAATTCCTCGTTGGCCTGCTGTTCGGCATCGGCCTCATCCTGTCGGGCATGACCGATCCCGGCAAGGTCATCGGTTTCCTGGATCTGTCTGGCAACTGGGACCCGTCCTTGGCATTGGTCATGGGCGGCGCGATTGCCGTGGGCTTGTCTGCATTCTCGCTGGCACGCCGGCGCACGACGAACTTCCTGGGTGGGGCGATGTACCTGCCCCGGCCCGGTCAGATCGATCGGCCGCTGGTGGTTGGGTCCCTGGTGTTCGGCATTGGATGGGGACTTGCCGGCTTCTGTCCCGGGCCAGCGCTGGTATCGCTGGGGGCCGGCCAGCCCAAGGCGGCGGTGTTCGTGCTGGCGATGCTGGTGGGCATGATGGCCTTCGACTGGGCCACCCGGGGTTCGCCGCGGCTGCAGGCCGAAGGCGCGCGTTGACGTGAAGCTCGTGCCGGCCTGGTTGCGGCAGTACCAGGCAGGTTGGTTGACCGGCGACCTGACCGCCGGCCTGATCGTCACCGTGATGCTGATTCCGCAAAGCCTGGCCTACGCCATGTTGGCGGGCTTGCCGCCACAGGTCGGCCTGTACGCGAGCATCCTGCCGCTGGTAGCCTATGCCGCGCTGGGTTCGAGCATGACGCTGGCCGTCGGCCCGGTGGCCGTGGCCTCGCTGATGACGGCCAGTGCCCTGCAACCGCTGGCGCTGGTGGGCAGTCCCGAATACACGGCGCTGGCGGTGCAGCTGGCGTTGATCTCGGGCGTGATGCTGCTCGTGTTCGGCGTCTTGCGGCTGGGTTTCCTGGCCTATTTCCTGAGCCATCCGGTCATCAGCGGCTTCATCACCGGCTCGGCAGTCCTGATCGCGATCGGGCAGTTGCCGTCCATCCTGGGCGTGCGTATCGCTGGCGCTGGCGTGCTGGAAAAACTCACCGGTCTGGTGACCTCGCTGCCGCATGCCAACCTGCCCACCGTGATCACGGGTGTGGCCACGCTGGTGTTCCTGCTGCTGGCGCGCCGCGCGCTGGCGCCGCTGCTGGTGCGTTGGGGACTGTCCGCGTCGATGGCCGGCCTGCTGGCCAAGCTGGCCCCGATGGTGGCCGTGGTGGTGTCCACGGCGGCCGTCGCCGCCTGGCGGCTCGACCAGACGGCCGGCGTGGCGGTTGTGGGTGCAGTTCCGCCAGGTCTGCCACAGTTGTCGCTGGTGTTACCAGACGTCGACACGCTGGGCTTGTTGTGGTTGCCGGCCCTGTTGATCGCGCTGGTCGGATTCGTCGAGAGCGTGTCGGTGGCGCAGTCGCTGGCCTTGCAGCGTCGCCAGCGCATCGTGCCCAACCGCGAACTGCTGGGCCTGGGCGCCGCCAACCTCGCC
>CAZADK010000033.1:0-15070 GCA_964483855.1 uncultured Rhodoferax sp. | reverse complement strand
TTGCGTGGCGGTGGTCATGCAGGACTACGCCGAGCCGCGCGCCTGAAACAGCGCGGCAGCAATCGTGGTACCGCTCTCAGTAACGGACGATCCGCCCAGCCCGTTCTCCTGTCACTTGACCGTTGGCCAAGGTGAAGACGCCATTGACCATGACGTGCTCGACTCCTTGCGCCAATTGCGACGGGTTGTCCACGCTGCCACGTTCGGAATAGCGATTCCAGTCGAGCACAACGATGTCGGCATGGCAACCTTGGGCGATTCGCCTCCGGTTTTCAAGGCCAAGACGGCGCGCCGGTAGCGACGTCAATCGATAGATCGCATCTGGAAGGGTCAAGGCCTTTGTTTCCCGGACCATTCGGCGCAGGAACCACGATGCCCACGTATAGGCCCCGTGAAATTTTTCACCCGCCAACACGCCATCGGGCGCGAGCGTGGTGGCATCCGAGCCTGGCATGCAGTGGGGGTGCTCATACGTTGTACGCAGAACACTCTCGTCTTATGTCTTTAGCAGCACCATCGGTCGCTGCAAGTGCTCCACATCGGACCGGAGCACGTCCATGGCAGCTTCAAAGGGCGATACTTTCCTTCCGGCGGCAATGACGTCAAATGTCTGACCGTTGAAGGCTTCGAAAGCGAGGCTATCGACCAAGACAATCTTGGCCCAATCACCGACTGCAGAAATCAAATTCGGATGCTGCTGGATGCGTTCGAGTACCCGCGGATCCAGCAGCCGGCGATGGACATCGTCCGGTGCCCCCTCGAGCACCCACATGGGAAGAAGATTCTTCAGGTGTGTAAACCCGAACAGTCGCGTGTGCATGTCGAAGCCTACATCCAGGCCCTGCGCAAGCGCGCAATCGACAAGTGCCAGTGCGGCTTCCGTATCGCCCATTCCACCTCGTGGAGTGATGTGCGAGATCTGTAGACGCACACCCGTGGTTCTGGAGGTGGCAATCGCCTCCTCGATCGCCGCGATGGCATGCTGGTCCCGGTCCCGGACATGGGTTGCATAGAGTCCCCCTTTTTTGGACACGATGCTGCACAACGCATCGATTTCCGCCGCTGAACATGCACGCTCCTGAACGTACTCGAGTCCGCTGGAAAAGCCATAGGCACCAGCATCCAGTGACACCTCAAGATCGCGGCACATCGCCCGGAGTTCATCGGAACTGGCCACACGCTGTTCCACCCCAATGTGCGACAGTCGCAATTGACCATTGGGGACCAATGCCACCACGTTGATGGCTGGGCGGGCCTCCTCCAGCCTGTCGAAGTATCCCGCCATCGTGGTCCAGCTGAAAAATCCGTTACGAGGAACCGGCCCATACATCGCAGTTCTTGCCAGTGCGATGTCACGCATCGGTGCACACCCGTGACCGCAATTGCCAATCACCTCAAGCGTGACTCCCTGGTAGATGGCGCTTGATGCCCGCGGGTCCAGAAGCAACGTCAAATCCGAATGGCTATATATGTCGATGAAACCAGGGGTGAGTAGCAGGCCCTCACAGTCGATGACTCTTCCTTGCTGGACCGATCCTGGAGCTGCGACATCTGCAATCCGATCGCCCAATACCAGCACATCGGCATGGAAGGTATCTGCTCCAGTGCCATCCACCACAGTCGCGTTGGCAAGCGTGATCTGCGCCATCTACACATCCACGGCCGCACGAAGGGACGCGCGCAGCCTTAGCGTTGCATCGATGTTCACCACCCACTCTAAAGGCTCCTGCGCGGCGACAACACCGTAGTCGTTCAATGCGCCAGCTCCGGTAATGCGGCCTTGGCACAGGTCACGTTCCACGAATGCGATATCGCGTTCCAACGGGTTCCCATAACCACCTCCTCCTGCCAAAGTGTGGTGGTACACATCACCCATGACCATGGTCACTGGCTCCTTGAACAATACCGGCAAGACGCGCTGTTTCGGTCCCGGATTGATGATGTTCATCGATGGCGATCCGGACTTTCCTCCATGCAAGCCATAGGGCGGGAAGCGGCGCTTGTCCGACCGAACGGCAATCATGGCCTCCTGCGCAAGGAGTCTGAACTCCCGGACGATGGCCAGCCCGCCGCGGTACTTTCCGGCCCCTCCCGTGTCCGGAACCAAGGCATACCGCTCCACCCGCAAGGGGTATTCACGCTCGATCATCTCGATCGGTATGTTCGACTGATTTGCCCCGATGTGCGCCACGCCGTCCTGGCCATCATGGGTCGGAGTACCACCCCAGGTACCCATCATGGTCTCAACGAATACGAAGGCGCGGCCGTGGTGCGTGCCTCCAATCGATGGGATCGTTGATCCGCCACTGCCGTCTGCTGGAATGCGCTGTGGCAGCGCTTGAGAAAGGGCCCCCATGATGCAGTCAATCATGCGGAACCCAGTGATGCCGCGCGCACCGCACGCAGCGGGCGAAAGCGGATTGACGATGGTGCCTGTTGGCGCGATCACCGATATCGGACGGGTAAAGCCTTGTGCGTTGGGCACATCGACGCCCAGCACCGACCGCAATGCCGCATAGGCGGCCGCCTTGGTAAACGGATAGGGCGCGTTGATTCCGCCGCGAACCTGCTCCGAAGTTCCTGTCCAGTCAACAAGCACTTCGCTGCCCTGAATAGTCAATGCGACTTGAAACCGGATCGGTTGCGGGTCTTCACCCAGACCGTCGATGTAGTTGACGAAGTGGTAGGTGCCATCCGGAATATCGTTGAATTCGGCCCGTGCGAGTTTCTCTGCGTAATCATGAATAGCCTGGAAGGTTCGATGCAGTGTTTCGCGCCCGTACCGTTCGAACAGGCTTTTGAACTCGCGCTCGCCAACCAGGCAGGCGGAGACCTGCGCCTTGACGTCACCCAGAACCTTGTCGGGAACACGCACATTTGCCGAAAGAATGTCCCAGATCGTCTGGTTCTCGATCCCGGCCTGGTAGAGCTTGAGCACCGGAAACCGCAGGCCCTCCTGGAATATTTCGGTGGATCCGATGGAGTTGCTGCCCGGGACGATGCCCCCGATGTCATTCAAATGCGCCACGGTCGTGGCCCAACCTTCAATGGTGCCATCGATGAAGATGGGCCGCACGATGTACATGTCTGGCAGGTGCTGACCGGCCGCCAGGTACGGATCGTTGAAAATGAAGACGTCGCCGGGAATGGCAGTTGGCGCATGGTTCTTCACCAAATTGGCCATTGCATCGAAGAAGCTTCCCAGATGCAGGGGCGTCGTGAGACCCTGCGCGAGGGTGTGACCATTGGAGTCGCAAATCGCGGTGGAATAGTCCATGGCATCCCGCACGATGCTGGAGTAGGCTGTGCGCATGATGATCAAGGCCAACTCATCGGCGATGGTGTCCAAAGCGTTCTTGACCACTTCCAACAGGAACGGACTGACCTTGTGATCGTGTTGCGCATGCGCCGTCATTGTTGCGCGGGATTGCGCCTGCGTCAGATTGTTCATACTGTTTTCCTTGTATTCAGAGATCAATGTCGACCACGATGTTGCCGGCGCCATCTAGGTGCGCCGCCGCATCCGGTGGGACCACCGTTGTTCCGTCGTACTCCTCGATGATGAAGGGACCGCGTCGCGGAGCGTCAGACAATTCCGCGCGGTCGATCACGTCCACTTGGTGCAGGCCGCGGTCTGGACCAAAATAGGCCGGTCTTGCTGGTTCGGGGGCGACCTTGCCCGCGCGTTTCCTGACCGTCACCATCGCGGGCAGTCGCGCCCCGTCGACAAAGGTTCCTGTGACTTCGACCGCCACGACCTCGACTCCGTCGCCGTCGGCGAAACGGTGGCCATAAGTGCGCTGGTGTTCGGCTTCAAACGCTTCAGACAAGTTCACCAACACCCCGGCCGTGATTCCGTCGCTGGGCAGTGGAATCTGCAGTTCGAAAGCCTGCCCGATGTAGCGCATGGCAGCCGAGTAGCGCATGCGCAACTGACTCCGCGGAAACCCCAGCACCTTTGCAACCTGCTCTTCCATCCCATGCAAATTGCGTGTCAACTCTTGCGCATCGATCAATCCGACAGGCATCAGAAACGCCCTTGTCTGGCTGAACTCGATCGGCGCAACCGAAAGCCCAAGGGCACTGAAGACACCGGCAGCCGGGGGCACCAGCACGCGACGCATCTGCAGCTGTCGCGCAAGCTCAACTGCAAACACCCCACCATTTCCACCGAATGCCAGGAGGACACAGTCGCGTGGATCCCGCCCTCGGTACGTAGAGACCGCCTTGACGGCGCGCATCATGTTGGCTGCTGCAACCACGTAAACGGCCCACGCGGCTTCGCGTTCATCGCCATCCAGGCGCGATGCCACATGGCGATGCAACGCAGCAGCAGCAAGGTCCGCCCGGATCGCTACAGAGCCACCCGCCAGTGCACGCGGATTCAGGTAACCCAATACCACGTTGGCATCGGTAACGGTGGGTTCCTCGTTCCCTGCGCCGTAACAGGCGGGCCCTGGAGCGGCACCCGCGCTTCGTGGCCCCACCTTGAGCGCACCGGCCCGATCAAACCACACCAAACTGCCGCCGCCGGCACCCACTTCGGAGATGTCAATGACCGGTAGTTTGAGCGCGTATCCGCCGCCCTTGACCAGTCGGCTGGACAGGGAGATTCCACCGCCAACTTCGTACTCATTGGTGCGCATGAGCTGGCCACCTTCAATCATGGCAGCCTTCGCCGTTGTGCCGCCCATGTCAAATGTGATGACATCCTTGTATCCACTGGAAGCGGCCTGAAAGGCAGCGCCGATTACACCAGCTGCTGGTCCGCATTCCACAATACGTGCCGGCATGCGGATCACGGAATCCGCATCCAGAATTCCGCCGGTCGACTGCATGATCAGGAGCCGCCCCGCAACGCCATAACGTTTAAGGCTCCCTTCAAGCGACTGGATGTAACTGGCAACAGACGGGCCGATGTAGGAATTGATCACGGCCGTGCTGGTACGCTCATACTCACGGATCTCGGGCAGAAGTTCGCACGATAGCGTCAGAAAGACGTCCGGCAGAGCAGCGCGCACCAGTTCCCCGATGCGCTGCTCATGGGTTGGGTTCAGGTAAGAGTGCAGACAACACACCGCTATCGCCTCGACGCCAAGTTGGCGCAGCTGCTCGATTGCCGCGACTACTTCGGCTTCGTCCAGCGGCACCACCACCTGACCACCGGCCGAGATACGTTCGCTGACCTCCATCCGCAATTCACGCGGAGCGAGCGGCTCCGGTTTGACATACAAGAGGTCATAAAGCCTTGGAACACGGATTCGGCGCAACTCGAGCACATCACGAAAACCACGTGTGGTGATCAAGCCGGTACGGGCGCCGCGGGCCTCGAGAATCGTGTTGGTCGCCACGGTGCATCCGTGCAGAACCTCGCCAACGTCGGCCGGCGACAAGTCGAGCGAGCGCAGCAATGACGTCATGCCGTTGATGATCCCGCGGCTGTAGTCGTCCGGTGTGGATGGCACCTTTTCGGTGGCGATGGACCCGTCTTCAAGCATCAGCGCAATGTCGGTGAATGTGCCGCCGATATCGGCTGCAACCTTGAGTTTTCTGTTCATGTTTGCTGATTCGACAGTGGTTGGTTGAAGCCTGTGTTGGCTTACGCCTTGCCCGGTAACGGGAGTAGCAAATTGGGAAGCCACAAGGTGATTTCCGGTATGAACGTGAGCAGGCCAAGGGCCACCAACAGCACCGTGATGAATGGCAGTGTGGCCTTTACAAGAGGCAGGAACTCAACACGGGCAATCGCCATCAGAATGAACAACCCGATGCCCATGGGAGGATACATGTAGCCAATCAGACGATTGAAGATGGCGCCGAAGTGCGTCGGATCGACACCGACCGCCAGGGCCGTTGGAAGCAATAGCGGCACTTCGAGTAGCATCGCCGGCAAAGGCTCGACCACGCAACCCAGCAATATCAGGAGTACGTTCGCAATCAGCAGGAAGCTGATCGGCCCGACACTAAGGCGCGTCATCAGGTCTGCCAAATGGGCTGCAGTGCCCTCTGCGACGAAGACATACGACAGGCAGGACTGGACGAGATGGCAATGACGTACAGGATCAGTGCGGTAGCCTCAACGGTCTCCTGCAGTGCATCCTTGACCTTCTTGAAAGACAGATTGCGCTGTATCGCACCCACGAACACCGCATAGACGACCGCCAGCACGCCAGCTTCCGTCGGCGTAGCCCACCCAGATGCCATGCCGCGCATGATGACTAGCGGCGCAAACAGGAGAACTGAAAGGCCCCGACGTTAACCGTTGAAACCTTTGGCCCCGCCGATGAGATGTAAACCGCAAGAACCAAGAGCATCCTTGACTTACGATGAGGTCAGTGATTTCCGGTGATTCCGGACTCGGCAACCGAGCATCATTTTTTTTCGTACTTGGCCTCTGCCGACTTGATCGCGTCAAAGCCGACCAGTTGGTTGAAGTCGTCAAAGGTGATCATCCTGGACGTCGCTGCACCGTAGGTGCCCGTCGTCTTGAGTTCGTGAAAATAGCCCATCAAAGCATGCGATACCGCGTACAGCACGTCAGCCTGAAGATAGTAGCTGTACCCAAGCCGGGTCAGTTCGTCCGGCGGGATCAAAGGGGATTTCCCAGCATAGACCCAGTTGTACATGACGGGGCCGTGAACCAGCCTGGGAATGGCTTCGGCCTGTTCCATTGATGTGGGAGCCTCGACAAACACGACATCGGCACCGGCTTCCAGATAGCGATTGCCGCGCTCGATGGCATCTTCGAATCCGTTTACCGCGATGGCATCGGTACGTGCAAACAACAGGAATTTCGATGAGCGTCGGGTATCGACAAATGCCTTGATCTTCGCCACGAAATCAGCCGTGGACACCACGCGTTTGCCCGCCATGTGCCCGCACTTCTTCGGCAGTACCTGGTCTTCCATATGGATGCCGGCGGCACCGGTCTTCTCGACCTCCCGCACGAGACGCATCACGTTCAGGTAGTTGCCGTAGCCATCGTCGCCATCCACCAGAACGGGACGGCTGGTGCAGTCGACGACCTTTCGGACCGCGGTAAGGTTCTCGCTAAGCGTCAGCAGTCCGACATCCGGCATGGCGAACTGCGATCCGGAGATGTTGTAACCACCCACATGCAGCCAGTCGAACCCGCAGCGGTCGGCAATGGTGGCACTTAGTCCGTCGTACACACCGATGATCTGCTGCACACCGCGCGTGGGTGATGTCGACGCGGTGTTGCTCATTGGAGGGTTCCTTGCGTGCGGTAGTGCAGTTGGACGAACTCCCGTGAGAACTTGCCGGTCGCAAGATCATTGTCCAGGTCTTCGGGAAGTCTGGCGTCGGGATTGCCGTAACCACCAGCGCCCGGTGTTTGAATCATGACGCGCTGGTTCGGGCCGAAAACAACGCCGCTGGGCTTGCTGGGCAAAGGCGAGTGGGTTCCGTCGGCTTCGATCCGGGTAAAGCTTCCCGAACGACCGGCAGTTCCGCCGAAAATTCCCCAAGGCAGATTGCGAAAACGCTCGCCTGAGCCAGAAAATGTGCATTCATGTCCCAGCGGCCGGATCACCCTGCGCATGCCGAGTCCACCGCGCTGGCGCCCCGCACCACCGGAGTCCTCGACAAACCCATAGGACTCGACCAGCAGAGGGTAGTCCATCTCGATGGCCTCGATGGGCAGATTTGACGTGTTCGTGATGTGGACTTGTACCCCATCCTTGCCATCGCGATGGGCACGCCCACCAAACCCGCCCCCCAGTGTCTCGAAATAGATATAACGCCTGCCGGTCGATGGGTCGATGCCTGAGAAGATGGCTGTGGTATTGGCTCCATTGGCCGCTGCCACTGCCCGCTCTTTCAGCGCGGGCGCGAGCGCGCCGATCAGCGCGTCGATCACTCTTTGGGCGGTGTGCGCACGGTTCGCCACCGACGCCGGAAAGTTTGCATTTACCAGGCTACCTGCAGGCGCACTCCATTCGCAGACATCCAGGACGCCCTGGTTGTTCGGAACATCGGGGTCCAGCAATGCCTTGACGGTATAGCTGATCGCGGACAGTGTCGCGGTTGCCGTACAGTTGATGTTCCCGGTCACCTGCGGGGAAGTTCCTTCGAAGGACACGTGCAGCCTGTCACCCGAAACGCGTACCTCAACCTGAATCGGAATATCGATCGTTCCGCATCCGTCGTCGTCCATTACATCGCGAAAGCGGTAGACGCCGTCTGCCAGTCCAAGTATCGCTGCGCGCATGCGCAATCCTGTGCGTCGAACGATCTCGTCGAAGGCGAACCGCATGGCGTCGCCGCCGTACCGAGCCACTACCTCGGCGAATCTGCGTCCGGCAAGCCGAACCGCCGCTGTCTGTGCGAACAGGTCGCCGCGGCGTTCTTCCGGTACCCGGGTGTTCAGGAGGACGAGGTCGTAAACGCCTGTCTGGAGGCGCCCGGCCTCATACAACTTGACTAAAGGAACCCGAAGGCCTTCCTGGTAGATCTCGGTCATCCCGCCAGCCATGCTGCCCGCCGCCATGCCACCGAAGTCAGCGTGGTGCGCGATATTGCAGGCAAAGGCGATCAGCCTCCCTTGGTCGAACAGGGGCATCGCCATGTTGAGGTCGGGCAGGTGCGTGCCGCCAGCGACGAACGGGTCGTTGGCGATGAAGATGTCACCGTCGCGCAGTGTTGCGGTATCGATATGGTCAAGCAGGGCACGCATCATGCCCATGATCGAACCGAGGTGGATCGGGAGCGACTCCTTCGCCTGAACAATCAGTCGCCCTTGAATATCGACCAGTGCAGTGGAGTGGTCGCGGCGCTCCTTGATGTTCTGCGAGTAAGCGCTTTTCATCAATGCAACGAAGGACTCGTCAACGACCGAACCCAGGGCGTTTTGGATGATTTCGAGGGTTATCGTATCGACCGGATCGGCAGAAGTCATGCTTTGCTCTCGAGAATGAGGTTGTGACTGGCGTCGACAGTGACCGTGCTGCGCGGCCGTATCAGGGTTGTGGTATCCATCTGTTCCACGATGGCCGGACCCGCCAGCACATGCCCCGGCTGCAACCGTTCGCGCTGGAACACAGGTGTCATCACTGGCGCGTCGCGGTCGAACCATACGGAACGTGTCGACGACGGCGTTGCGGCCCGCGTGCTGGTCGGCGCCGGTCGTGAATCGGGGAGCCGATGCAGGCGCGCACGCGCCACGCAGCGGTAGTTGATGATCTCGATGGCCGCTCGCGGGTCTTGATGGCCGTAGTTCTGTTCGTGGACATCGCAAAAATGCTGCCGGAGTTGCGTCGCGATGGCGGTCGGCGGTTTGTCGCGCAGCGCGGCGGCATCTATTGGAATCGACAGTTCGTAATTCTGGCCCACGTACCGCAGGTCCAGCACGATGTCTGCCACCCGATCACGGACCGGGACGGCTTCATGGTCGAACCAGATTTGCGCTTGGGTCAGGACAGCATCCACGGATTCAAGAATCACCGGAACCGACTCCTCATCCAGATGGGTCCGATGCGTTCGGACCAGATTTTCCCGCAGGTCCGAGACCACCACGCCTTGGGCACACAGGATTCCCGGGTGAGTTGGAACGATCACTTCGCTGGTACCGAGTTCGCGCGCCACGTCTGCAGCGTGCAGCGGGCCACCGCCACCAAAGGCCATGAGCGCGAACATTCGAGGGTCGAATCCACGTTCGACGGATATGGCTCTAATGGCGCGCACCATATTGGCGACCACGATGTCGATGGTGCCCAAAGCCGCATGTTCGATCGAGATGCCCAGGGCCTGTGCGATCTCCGCGAAGGCGTCTCGTGCCAGTTGCATGTCCAACGGTACCCGGCCAGCGAGCAGGCCCTTGGGTGACAGTCTGCCAAGCACCAGATTGGCATCGGTTACCGTGGGCTCCATGCCACCAATGCCGTAACATGCCGGGCCAGGTTTGGCACCAGCGCTGGTCGGCCCGACCTTCAGGAAGCCACCGGCATCGAGCCATGCCACCGACCCCCCACCCGCCCCGACAGCGTTGACATCCACCATGGGCAGCCGCACCGGGAAACCACCCACTGAGCGATCAAAGGCGACACCGGCCTCGAAGTTGCGAATCAGACACACGTCGGCGCTGGTTCCGCCCATGTCCATCGTGATGATGTTGGGCCTTCCGGCCTGGCGGGCCACGTATGCAGCACCGACCACACCTCCCGCCGGGCCAGAAAGCGCCGTCCGCACCGGAAACCGACGGGCCTGTCGAACCGACATCAGCCCCCCCGAAGACTGGTTGATGCCTACACTCGTGTGTGGAAGGTCCTTGGCCATGGCGCTTTCCAGCGTCTCCAGGTAACGCCCCATGACTGGAACCAGGTAGGCATTGAGAACGGTCGTGGACATTCGCTCGAATTCGCGGAACTCGGGCTGCACCTCTGACGACAGGGAGACCGCCACGCCCCTTGCGCTCAGGGCATCCGCAATGGCGCGCTCATGCGCCGGATTCAGGAACGAAAACAAGAGACAGACGGCGCATGACGCGACTCCGGATTGCGCCACCGCATCGGCGATGCGTTCCACCTGGTCTGGCGCAAGTCCTTTCAAAACTTGTCCCCTGGCCCCCACGCGTTCACTGAGTTCGAATCGTCGTTGTCGCGGAACGAGTGGCTGCGCCTGGTCGGTTTGCAGGTCGTACATATGAGGGCGCGTCTGCCGCCCGATCTCCAGCAAGTCGCGAAATCCCTCTGTGGTCACAAGGGCGAGTGCCCCGCCGCGCCGCTGAATAAGCGTATTGGTGGCGACGGTGGTGCCGTGGCACAGCCGACCAATCTCCTGGTAATTGACCAAGCCTGACTCGGAAAGCGCGCGTAAGCCCTGCATGATGGCCTCAGCCGGGTTGTCTGGCGTCGATGACAGTTTGAAAACGTCCGATCTGCCCGACTGCGCGTCGATGATGTGAAAGTCGGTGAAGGTTCCCCCCACATCGACGCCAACAATTTTCAAAATTTCGCTCCGATCTGCAGTTTTTCTGACAACAAATATATTTGGTATATTGTCTGTCGTCAAGATCAGCCGTCAAGTTCCGGTATTCGGCATGCAGCGTCAGGCGTCAGGGTCGGATCAGGTCTCTTTGGTCGACGTCTATCAGCTTTCTTCGTAGCTGCGCACGCGACCGAGCAGATCCGTACACCGCAGTTGACGTTGCGGCCAAGCCCCCGGTTCAGGAGAACACGATGCCACGACAACCCACAACCAAGCGCCCCAAAGGCAGCGGCATGCGCGCGGCCTACGATGAGATCCGTGCCAAGATCCTCTCGTTGGAACTGTCGCCTGGCAAGGCCTTCGATGAACATGAGTTGATGTCTTCGTTGAAGTTGTCCCGAACGCCTATCCGTGAGGCACTCATCCACCTGGCGGCCGAAGGACTGGTCGAATTGCTGCCGAATCGAGCGGCCAAGGTCGCGCGCATCGACCTCGCGGGTGTCCGGGAATTTTTCGAGGCACTAGACGCAAACCAGCGCATGGTGACGCGATGGGCCGCGCTGCGTCGCTCTCAGGAAGAATTGCGACGCATCGATGACGAGCGCCGCAACTTCGAGGAAGCAATGGCAAATGGCGATGTTGCAATGATGATGCAAACCAACCTCGCATTCCACCATGCCATTGCGAATGCCTGCGGCAATAGCTTGGTGGCCAAGACTTACGCCCAGTTGCTTGCCTTCGGTCTGCGCCTGTCGCACATCTCGCTGGTCTACGAGGAAGTCACGCCGAGTCGACGCGCCAGCCACCACCATGAAATCGTCAAGGACCACCAGGACATGCTGGGCCATCTGATTACCGGGGACGCCGATGCCGCCGAAGAGGTTGCACGGGTTCACACAGTCCGCTTCAAGGCCCGGGTCGTCGAGTTCATGCGTACAAATCTAGCCGCCGATATGAAGTTCTAGTCACCGGACGCAAGCCTGTGCGAGCGATCGGACACGTTGTTTTTGACAATTAAAAATATCTTTTGTATATTTCACGTTGTCCGGACATCGCGGAGCACGACGTTCGGGGTTGGTACCTGTCGCTTGCTTCCTATTGAAAGGAGACGGAGATGAAGCGTTCATGGATTCGTGCGGGCGCTCTGGCGCTCGGTCTGGTCTTGGCGGGGGCGATGCCTTCGCTGGCGCAAGTGGTGCTGAAGGCCGGCCATATTTCCCCGAAAGGCAGTGCCGAAGGTGTGGCGGTGGACCGGTTTGCCGCGCTCGTCAAGGAAAAGACGGGTGGTGCCGTGGTCATCGAGGTGTTCCCCTCTGAACAACTGGGTCCGGCAACCGCGATGATCGAGAGCACCATTCTCGGCAATCAAGACATCTATGTGGGCGGCAACGTCGAGTTCGAACGCTTCAGTCCCGGGCTCAAGGCCCTGGGCCTGAACTATGCAGTGGAGTCGCAAGAGCAGTTTCGCAAGATTCTGCGCAGCCCGCTTTGGACAGAGATCTTCATCGACCCACTGGACAAGACTGGCCTGTCGGTCATCGCGTCGGACTGGGAACGTGGGCCATTTCGCGTGCTGGTGTCGACAAGGCCCGTGAAGAGCTTCGACGACCTCAAGGGCCTCAAATTGCGGATCGCCCCGATCGACACATGGCGAAAATCATGGACAGCGTTGGGAACACAAGTCGTGGTGATCCCCTGGAACGATGTTTACCTGGGGCTTCAGCAAGGCATGATCGAAGCGGTCACGGCTCCGGCCAACCTCGTCAGTGGCATGCGATTCACGGAAGTCGCGAAGTATGTCGCTCGAACCGACGAATACTGGGGCGTCCTGGCGATTTTGGCCAACAAGCGCAAATTCGCAACACTGACCGCCGCGCACAGGCAGGCCATTGTGGATGCAGCCAATCAGGCCGGTAAGGAGTACATGGGGGCGGCCGAGGCCGCGATCGAACGCGACTTTGCCAGCATGAAGGCCAACGGCGTCACATACACGGTCCTTGACCTCAAACCAGGCAGCGCGAAAATGCGCCCCGTCATTCTGGATCTGGAGAAAGAAGGATTCATACCAGCGGGCATCTACGACCGGATTCGTGCCGTCAAGTAACGAATTTGTTCAATGCGCGCAAATGTCGTTGGCATGGAACGCTGGAGCGCAGTGCTGGCACAGGCTCTCTCGATGCTCGCTGTTGTTCTGTTTGCGGTGGTCGTCATCCTGAATGGCTGGGAGGCCGCCGCCCGTTATTTCTTCGCGGCATCGTCGATCTACACCGTCGAACTCTCACTCGTGCTGGCGTCCATCGTCTATTTCACGGGGTATGCCGGCTTGCTTCAGAGAGATGAGGATGTACGCCTCGAGTACTTTGTCAAGAAGCTGGGCCCTCGCATGCAGCGCATGATCGATACGTTCAACGAATTGGCATCTACCCTGTTCTTCACGACTCTTGTTTACGGCAGTTGGGCCTACTACAGCCTGACGTCCGCCATGCCACACGTGCTTTTCCCGTTCCACCAGGGATATGTTGTACTGCCGATAGCAGCAGGCGCATTGGCCTGCTTATGGATCGCGATTACGCGCCTGCTGCGCTCAGTCCTCAACCTTTTCGATTCCGATTGAGACTTCCCAGGAAACCTGCGACGGGGCGCTCACGATCGAATGGCGCGTCGCACCTTCTCCAAGCACCATGCTGTCACTGTTGATGGTCAGCCTCTTCGTGTTGTTCCTCTTCATGCGTATGCCTGTGTCGATTGCCATTGGGCTGTCCACAGTGCCACCGCTGATCCTCATGGGTAAAGACCTTGCCGTACTTCCACAGTTCATGCTCAAGGGCGGCAACAGCGTGGCGCTGCTTGCGGTTCCGTTCTTCATATTGGCGGGCAACCTGTTCAGCGCGCTTGGGCTTGGTAGTCGGATTTGGGATTTCGCCCGCGCGATGGTCGGCCACCTTCGCGGCGGGCTGGCCCATGTCATGGTGCTGGCCAACATGATTTTCGCGGGCATCTCCGGATCTGCCCTGGCCGACGCCGCAGGGTTGGCGGCGATCGGCATTCCGCAAATGGAGCGAGCAGGGTACCGGCGCCGTTTTGCGGCGGCCGTGACCTTGTGTTCTTCCGTCATCGGCCCGATGATTCCGCCGAGCATCAACCTGGTCATCTATGGCGTAATCGCGCAGGTGTCCATCGGCAAGTTGTTCCTGGCTGGCGTCGTGCCTGGCGTGCTGATCGGCGTCTTGATGATGATCGCCATCACACTGATGGCGCGATTTGGTGCGGAGCCCATGCCCGTCTCCAAACGCGCAACATTCGCCGCGCGAGGAGGGGCGTTTGCAAGAAGCCTTCCGGCGCTGGTTGTTCCGGTGATCATCGTCGCAGGCATGGGTTCTGGTGCCATCTCTCCGACGGAGGTCGGCATCGTTGCGTCGCTGTATGCCCTGTTGCTGGGCCTGATCTACCGCGAAGCGTCGGCGAAAGACATTTTCGCCAGCGTGAAGGAGTCAGCGGGTCAAAGCATCAACATCATGTTCATCATTGCCGTCTCCACGGTCGCGGGCTGGGTATTCACCTACGATGGCGCGGCACAGAAAGTAGCGCAATGGTTGTTGACGATCAGCGATAACAAGTACGTCCTGCTATTGCTCATGAACATCTTCCTTCTTGTGCTGGGATGCCTTCTGGAACCGATCCCACTGTTGATCCTCGTCGCGCCGATCCTGTTGCCTGTCGTGCAGCAGCTTGGCGTGGATCTGGTGCACTTCGGGATCATCCTTAACCTCAACATCACGATAGGCATCATCACGCCCCCGATGGGCATCGGCTTGTATGTGATGACGCGGGTGTCCGGGGTGAGTTTTGAGGAACTGGTCAAGGCCTGCATGCCCATGATGGTTCCACTGCTGGCGTCGCTGATGCTGCTCACATTCATGCCAGCGTTGTCACTGTGGCTGCCCGAGTTGATACTTGGCAGATAGGCTCCAAGGCACGGTAGGGACCAGATTTTCAAATGCCGCAGGCACCCATTCCACCGGGCGAAGCAATTTGCTGCTTGCCTTTGCCATGTTCGCAACGTATACATCCGAAAGTTTGACGAACAAGTAACACCTGGGCCCGCTGCCACCACGCGACAACGTGG
>CAZADK010000032.1:10788-15073 GCA_964483855.1 uncultured Rhodoferax sp. | reverse complement strand
TTGCCGGCGTCCCCGCGCAGGTACGTCTTGCCACTGACTTTGTCGTGCCAAGGCCGATAGCTGTGGCAAGCCTCCATGGCAGAAATGACATGCACAAGGCCGGGGGCATCGCCCCGCGCAGCCAGCACGCGTTGCACCAACTCTTCCTTGCGGATATGGCTCTTGCCAACATGCTCAATCTCAAGTCCAGCGCTGGCGCAAACTTGTGCGGCACGTTGACGAACAACTTGGCATAGCGGTTCAGCAAACTTTGCGTAATCAAAAACTCGGATGCCTCGGCTGTACAGAAAACTGGTCATGCCATCGGCGTAGCAAGCTCCCGGCACAGTGCCCACAATCAAAATGCGGTCATAGCACGACAACACTCCGTGCAGGTTGGCCGCGTATCGTTTGGTCAACTGTGTTTCCATAGCCTTGCCCCGTCACTTGCGTTAAGGCATGGTGTTACTTGTTTGGTTCCGGCTCGTCCGGCTTAGGCTCACACAATCACCAAAGGAGCAGTGGCGTCGGGGCGGAACACCGGCACACGGTTACCGCCGTTCCGGGAAGACGCCACCAGCGCGGCAATCACCGACACCGTGGCCGCGCCGATGGCGCCTGGCGTCAGGTTGCTGCCCCGGCCCTGTGCCAGGTCGACCAGCGCATGGATGGGTCCCTCGCAGTGGTAGTTCCATTGCCCCGATGCAATGTCAAAGCCGTATTGCCGGTCGCCGTCGTGCCGATGTACGACCGCGTGATCTCGGTCGAGTTCTACCTCCATGACGCCTTCGGTACCGGTGATGAACAGGCGCAGCAGCGCGCGCCGGCCTTCAGGCATGGCCGCCGCCCCGCTGAGCGACACCACTGCGCCATCGGCGCACAACACGCTGGCCGCATTGCACAGGTCGTTGCCTTCCACGCTGTAGTTGTGGGCGCTGACCGCGCGTGCATCCAGGCTGGTCAGCCACAAGGTCAGGGCCACCGAATGCGACAACTGGCCATAGGCAAAGCCGCCGCCATTCTCAGGGTCCTGCCAGGTGTCGCGCGCCGGGCGGAAGAACATGCTGCTCCAGCGCGCCAGGCCGACATTGCCTTCGAACACCGCCCGGGTAGCGGACACGAAACTGCAGCTGACGTGTTCGATGCGGCCGACCGCGCCATCGTGCAAGGCGTGGCGCACATGGGCCAGGCCCGGCAGGTAGTGGTAGCCGTTGGCGAGCACCAGCGACAGCCCGGCGCTTCGCGCCTGCGCTTCCAGGGCCCACGCATGTGCGGGATCCAGCGTCATGGGTTTTTCGCACATCACATGGGCGCCGCACGCCAGAGCTGCCTCGCAATGCTCGAAATGCATTTTGTGCGGCGAGGCCACCACCACCACATCCGGCTTGCGCGCCAGTACCTCGCGGTAATCCTCCGAGCCGAACCGGAAACCGAAGTGGTCGCGAACGCGCTGCAAGTCGGCGCCACCCAGGCGGCATACGCCGTCGAGTACTACGTCGGAGCGCGAGGCCAGCGTCGGAATATGCGATTGCGCGGCGTACCAGCCTGCGCCGATCACGGCGGCCTTGATGGATCTTGAATTCATGATGGTGTGTCTGCTGGGAGTTTGCGCTCAGCCAACATGGCCTGCATGTTGCCGCCCAGCACCAGTTGCATTTCAGGCGCGTCGATGAAAGAGCTGCAGTGCGTGCGCACGATGTCGAGTGTCTGCCGGTAGGTCATGTAACGTTGCGATACGGGATAGTCCGAGCCCCAACACAGACGCGCAGCACCGAAGTGTTCGTACAACGCCTGCACCAGCGGCCGTGTTGGCGTGCACGGGAAGTCCCAGCCAGCTTCCAGCGCATAACCGAAGCCGGACAGCTTGACGTGGATGTTGGGCGATGAGGCGGCGGCCAGTAACAGGCGCAGGCCATCGTCATCCATGGGCGCGGCCTTCACGCGTCCCAGATGGTGGATCAGAAACGGCGTGTCCGCAAAACGGTTCGCCAGCGCAGTCACCGTGGGCATCTGCCGCGCGCCGCAGGCCAGGCTCACGATCAACCGCAGCTCGCTGGCAGTTGCAAAGAACGCCAGTCCATCGGGCGATAGCAGCCAGGACGGATCGTGGTCCTCATGCAGATAGTGCGTGAAACCGATGGGGTTCAGGTGCTGCACCACGGCGCGCAGCCGTTGATCCGCACCTGGCGTGTGGTGCGAACTTTGCCAGCGGCAGTCCACATCCGGAAACGCCAGAAGCCGGCCGCCGGATGACTGTGCGCAAGCAGAGTTGTATTCGCTGTTGTCCGGGTTGTGGTCGATCCCAGCGCAGATCAGAACGGCTTTGGCGACGCCGGCTTGGTCCATTTCCCACAACAGCCGCTCTGCGCGGGCACGGCTTAACGGGTCGGGTACTGCCGGCTGGTACGGCCAGTGGCGCCAGGCGTGGCAGTGGGCGTCGATGATGATCGTTGTCATGCCGGCAAGGCTTGTGTGTCCAGGCCCCAATCGATGCTTGGGTCGGGCGGAGGCACGGCCGCGACCAGCGCGCGCGTGTAAGCATGTTGCGGCGCGTGGATGACGCTTTCGGGTTCGCCCTCTTCGACGATCTGGCCGTTGTACATCACCACGATGCGATCAGCGATTTGGTAGGCGGTCGTGAGGTCATGGGTAACGTAGAGCAGCGACACCTGCTGTTCGGTCTTGAGCCGGTACAGGCTTTCCAGAATGGTGGCGCGCAGCGAAGCATCGACCATGGACACCGGCTCGTCGGCCACGATCACTCTTGCCTCCAGCGACAAGGCGCGCGCAATCATGATGCGTTGCCGCTGCCCGCCGCTGAGCTGGTGCGGATACCGCCCCAGCGTATCGCCCGGCAGCAAGCCAACCGCCTGAAGGCACTTTTGGATACGTTCGTAGGCTTCTTCGCGGTTTTTGACGAGGCCGAACCGCTGCAGCGGCAGCAGCAGGCTGCGGTCAACCTTGTAGAAAGGGTTGTAGACGCTGTAAGGGTCCTGAAACACGGCCTGCACCTCGCGCCGGTAGCGGGCAAACGCCTGCCGATCCAGTTGCCGCAGATCGAGCCCGTCGTAGAAGACCGTGCCCTGCGTGGGTTGGAGCAGGCCCAGCATCAGGCGCGTCATGGTGGTCTTGCCACTGCCGCTTTCGCCCACGATGGCCGTGATCGATGGCTCGGCTGGCAGCACGAGCGATACCGCGTTCAAGGCCAGCTTGAGCGACTTGCTGCGCGGCGCGCCGAACGCAACGGTGGCGGCACGGACTTCAAGCAAGGGCTTCTCCTGCGGCGTTCACGGGTGGCAGTTCCCGCGCAAAGTGGCAGCGCACGTGGTGGCCCGGGGCCAGCACGTCATCCACCGGTATCTCGCGCGAACAGCGTTGTTCCGCGCGCGGGCAACGCGGATGGAAGGCGCAGCCCGACGGCGGATTCACGATCGATGGCGCCACGCCAGGTATGCCGCGAAACACCTTGCGTGTGGCAAAACTCGGCAAGCTGGAAATGAGCATGCGCGTATAGGGATGGCGCGGGTTGGCAAAAATCTCCTGCACCGGCGCTATCTCGACCAGGCGGCCCGCATACATCACACCGACCACATGGGCGAACTGTGCCATGAGGCCCATGTCGTGGCCGACCAGGATGATGGCCGCGCCGACTTCCCGCTGTGCATGGATCAAGGTCTGCATGACCTGTTTTTGCACGATCACGTCCAGCGCGCTGGTGGGTTCGTCGGCGATGATGACTTGCGGCGACAGCGCGATGGCAATCGCGATACACACGCGCTGCTTCATGCCGCCGCTGAGCTGGTGCGGGTATTGATCAGCCACGTTCTCCGGCAGGCCCACGCGTTGCAGCAGGCCCGCCACATGGCGAGCGCGCTCCTTGGGCTCGGGCTTCTGGCCGTGGGCGTCCAGCAGGTCGTCGATCTGCGCGCGCACGGTGAGCACCGGGTTGAGCGAGTTCATCGCGCCCTGCGGCACCAGCGCGATACGCGAGAAGCGGACACTCCGCATCTGCTGCGCGCTCATCGCGAGCAGGTCGTCGCCTGCCAGTATGGCCTGGCCGCCGCTGATGCGACCAGGCGCCTTGATGAGTTGCATCAGCGCCAGCACGGTGGTGGATTTGCCCGAGCCGGATTCGCCGACCAAGCCCAGCCGCATGCCTTTGTCGAGTGTGAACGAAACTCCGTCGACGGCAAGCGCCGGTCCAAGGGCGGTTGGGAATTCAACGTGCAGATCGCGCACGTCGAGAATATGGCCCCCACGCTCGTCACTTCGTGTACTGCGCTGCCCCCCGAGGGGGCGCATTTCG
>CAZADK010000032.1:0-10688 GCA_964483855.1 uncultured Rhodoferax sp. | reverse complement strand
GCGCATTTCGCCTTGGGGCGGCCCGGCGGCGAAACCTTCGCCCCCACGCTCGTCACTTCGTGTACTGCGCTGCCCCCCGAGGGGGCGCATTTCGCCTTGGGGCGGCCCGGCGGCGAAACCTTCGCCCCCACGCTCGTCATTCATGCTTCCACCCGCAGTCGCCGGTTCACCAGCCGGTCCATGCCGGTCGATGTCATGAGCAGGCCGATGAAGATCAGTGCCATCATGGCCACCGGCGGCACCCACCACCACCACAGGTTGCGCAGGATGGCGCCATAGTACTGGGCCCAGAAAATCATCATGCCCAGCGTCAGTTCGTTCTGCGGCCCGAGGCCGAGCGCTTCCAGCCCGATGGTGGCCAGCATCGCGCTCGACACTGCGGTCACGAAACTGGCCGCGATATACGGCAGCAGGTTGGGAAATATCTCGGTGAACACCAACTCCACACCACCCACGCCATTGAGCCGCGCAATATCCACGTAGGGGCGTTCGCGCATCGACAATGTCTGCGCGCGTATCGTGCGGGTGGGGTACATCCAGGCCAGCCCGGCCACGATCACGGCCATCAGCGCCACGGTCATGCTGCGCACATTGGTGGCGACCAGCACCAGCACGGCGATGCCGGGAATGGTCATCACCACATCGGCAAGGGTGCGGATCACGGTGTCGGTCCAGCCGCGGAAGTAGCCCGCCAACAGGCCGAGTATCGTGCCCAGCCCCAGGCCCATCACACCCGCGAAAAAGCCGATCTTGAGCGTCTGCGGCGTGGCTAGCACCAGCGCCGCCAGGATGTCGCGGCCTTGTACGTCGGTGCCCAGAAGGTATTCGGCGCCCGGGCGCTGGCGCGGCACGGCGGCGCCGATCTGCGCCATTTCGACGTTGATGACCAGCGGCCCTACCAGGGCGAACAGTGTGATCAATACCAGTAGCGTCAGGCCGGCGGTCAATAACGGCTCGCCACCCAGCAGGCGGCCGGTGCGCAGCAGTAATCCGGGCGACTGCTTGTTCACGATTGCCTGGCCGACTTGATGCGCGGGTCGATAAGCGGGTAGACCAGGTCCAACACGAGCATGGTGAAGGCGATCGACACCGACAGCAGCAGCACGATGCCCTGGATCACGAAATAGTCCTTCGCGTGTATGGCCTGGTACAACCGGTAGCCGATGCCCGGGTAGGCAAAAATCACCTCGACCAGAATCGCGCCCGACACGATATGGCTCAGGGTCAATGCCAGATGCGTGAGCTGCGGCAGCAAGGCGTTGCGCAGGCCGTAGGCGAAGAACACGCGCCGCGCCGACAAGCCTTTTGCCTCGGCCAGCATGATGTAGTCCTCGCCGCGCACACTGATGACCATGCCGCGCATTGCAATGGCCCAGGTGCCGATAGACGCGAGGATGATCGACAAGGCCGGCAGCACGGCGTGCAGCGCCATCTGTCCTACGGTGGCCCAGTTCCAAGCCGGCATGAAACCGAACGAATAACCGCCAGCCACCGGCAGTAGCGGGTAGGTCAATGCGAACACGAACATCAGTACGATGCCCAGAATGAAATATGGCACGGCCGATAGCAAAATAACCGGCACGCCCAATATCTGCACCCAGCGGCTGCTGTCCGGCCAGGCCAGCACGCCACCCAGTATGGTGCCGACCGAGAAGCTGATCAGCGTGGCTGTGCCGAGCAATGCCAGTGTCCACGGCAGGCCGGCAAGGATGACGTCAGACACCCGTTCGGGGTAGTTGACCAGTGAAAAACCAAAATCGCCGCGCGCTACGTCGTACAGGTAGTTCAGGTACTGGCGCCAAAGTGGCTTGTCGAGACCGAAACGTTCGCGGTACGACTGCACCATGGCCTGGATGTCGCCGATGTTCCCGCCAGAGCTGGCTGACAGCTGGCTCAGCTGCTGCTCGATCGGATCGCCAGGCATGGCGCGCGGAATCAGAAAATTGATGGTGATCGCGAGGAACGCCACCAGCAGGGTCATGCCCAGGCGTTGTGCGAAATGTGCCAGCACCGGTCGCAGCCTTCAGACACACATGCCGGTGATGTCTTCCATCGTCAGGCCCATTCCGAAACCAGGCGAGTCGTCTGGCCGCACGATGCCGTTTTTTGGCGTTTGCATGTTGGGTGTGAGTCGCACTTCGTTCAGCGGAACGCCGGGCGCGGAGGCAACGAAGTATTCGCCGCAGGGGCTGTTGGGCATCGCCATGCCGAAATGCTGCCCGTAGGGCGTGTTCATGCCCGCATGGGGAATCACGGATATCCCGGCACCTTCGGCGATATGGGCGATCTTGATGCAGCCCGTCAGGCCGCCGGCCCAGCCGATGTCGGGTTGGAAGACGTCCACACTGTGCCTCGCGGCAGCATTGGCGAAGGGCCCGAGCGTGTACCAATGTTCGCCGCTGGCCAATCCATCCGCGGGCAGGCGGCGCCGCATTTCGGCCTGGCCGTCCAGGTCGTCGGGCATCAGGCAATCTTCGATCCAGCGCAATTTGTAAGCGCGCATGCGCTCGGCGAAACGGACTGCATAGTCAACATCGAACGCCATCCAGCAATCGACCATGAGCTCGACCGCGTCGCCGATCAGCTTGCGTCGGCCCGCAATGAATTCCTCGTTCATGGCCAGTCCGCGCAGGCCGTCTGCCGGGCCGTAAGGGCAGGCGACCTTGGTGGCGCTGAAGCCCTGCTCCATATGCCAGTCGGTGTCGTTGCCGGTGGCGTAACACTCGACATGCTCGCGTGCCGGGCCACCGATGACCTCATAGACCGGCCGATGGAGCAGCTTGCCCTTCAAGTCCCACAAGGCCAGATCCACGGCACTCATGGCATAGGATGCGAGCCCGCCGCCATAGGGAGAGGTGATGCGCAGCATCATGTCCCAGAGCTTCTCGATCGCCATGCACGGTTCGTCGACCAGCAACGGGCCCAGGTGCTCGTTGATGATGTCGATCACCGGGGCGCCGTAGCGCGTCATGCCAAAGCCCCAACTGCCGTCGGTAGCGGTCACCAGGCAGCCCACGGACGGCCACTGCGGACGCCAGGTCGAGCGCAGCCTCTTGTAGCGTGGATAGCGCGACATCGGGTTGGCGATTTCCGCATCGTTGGTCCATACCGGGCGCCGGGGCGGCGTGATCGCGCTGTTGCCCACCAGATCGCTGCGGATCGCAAAGGCCTCTATAGATCTGATTTTCACGATCGCCTGCTCGGCTTTTATTTGCGCGGTTTCAGGCGCATCACGACCTGGTTGAAACCTTCCCAGGGTAGCGCCGCCGCAATGTACGGGTCTTGCGCGTTGGGGTATCCGGTCCAGAAGTTGCTGTTGAACACCACCACTTGCACCTCTTCGGCGAGCGTCACCTGTGGCATGTCGGTCAGCACGATACGTGTGGCCTCTTTCACGAGCTTCAGATATTCCGGATCCTGCGGCGATGGGCGGCTGGCTTCCATCTTGTCCAGCAAGGCGTTGTAGGCCGGGTTGTTGTAGCGCGTCAATGCGCGGATGTTGGATTGTTTCTCGCCCGCCGGCGCCACATATTTGCCGTGCATGTGTTCGAGCGTCTGCCACGGGTCGTAGAGGCTGCCGCAGTGGAAGCTCACGGCCGCCTCGAAGTTGCCGGTGCTCATGGCGTCCCAGTACGCGGCGTCCTGCATGTTACGGAACACGGTGTCGATGCCGGCCGCCTGCAGCTGGCGTGCCAGCACGGGGCCCAGGGCGTCGCCGGGCGGTGTGAGTATCGTCAGCGACCAGGGCTGGCCACCTGGCTGCGCCCACTTGCCGTCGGTGCCCTTCTTGTAACCCTTGCCATTGAGCAGCGTTTCCGTCTTGCGTAGATCCAGCTTGTCCACTGCGGCGGCGGTCATCACGTCCTGCATCTGCGTCGTATAGGCCTTGAGCGTGCCGTAGGACGAGAAGGGCGCGCTGGCCTTGGGCATGGAACCCTCGAAGGCCAGATTGACGAGCTGATCGCGGTTGATGGCGCTGTTGACAGCCTGGCGCACCTCGGTCACGTTGAAAGGCGCCTTCTGGTTGTTGAACACAAGCCGGAGCGTGCAGCCGTTCGGACTGCCCCAGACCGGGCCGGCCGTGTTCCAGGATTGCAGGCGCGGGTTGCGCGCCTTGGCGGCCTCGAAGTTGCCCACTGAAAGATTGCGTCCGATGTCGATCTCGTTGTTGGTGTACAGCTGCGGCAGCGCTTCCACGCTGGACGGACGGTAGATGATGCGCTCCGGCACAGGCATCGCGGGGGCCACCTTGGCTCCCACGGCCCACCACGCGGCACGGCGGTCGAACACCAGGCTGCCGGAATCCGCCTTGACGAGTTTGTAGGGGCCAGTGCCGACGGGCCAGCCCTTGGACAGATCGAAAAAACCGAAGGTGCGCGGGTTCTGGTCTTTCCAGATGTGTTTGGGCACCACCACGAAGCGGCCAGCCTGGCCGGTGGCCAGGAAATCAGACACCCAGCGGGGGCCGGGCTTGTTGAGCTTGATCTTGACGGTGAGCTTGTCGGGCGCTGACTCGGAGGCCACCCATTCCTTGATGGCGCCGGACATGATGATATCCGGCGCCGCCGCGCGCAGCATGCCCAGCGTGAACACCACGTCTTCGGAAGTGAACGGCTGGCCGTCGCTCCACAGCACGTTGTCATGCAGCTTGATCGTGATCTCGGTGAAATCCTTGTTGTACTCGAAGCTGTTCGCCTGCCACGGAATGATCTTGTTGTCATTGTGGTTGGTGTAGAACAACATCTCGTTCACGGTGTAGTGCAGGTTGTTGCGCTGGTGCAGTAACACGCCGGAGTACGGGCTGAAATTGGCCGGCGACGGGACCTGGTTGTAGAAGTCCCATCCCTGGCTGATGAGTGTGCGCTCGCGCGGTACGTTGGGCAGATTCTGCGCCAGTGCGCTGCCCAGCGCCAACTGCGCGAATACGCCGACGAGGGAATAGGTCAAATCGGTCAGCTTCATGACTGTCTCCGTTCCTGAAGTTCGTGCCGCTGATCGCGGCTTATGGGGGTCGATCCGGATCGCGTCAACCTTGAAAACCTGCTTCAATGTTAACGATCACATTTCACCATGTCTAACGAACCCGGCACCCCGTGTTTACCCTAGTAGATTGGATCAGGGAGATCGCTGTCAAGCGGCTGGCAGGCGGCGCGGCAGGCGAGTTTCAAAACACCGGCGGACTGCGGATACGATGGCTGTACTGCAAAGGTCAAGATCGATGGCAAGAAGTCCGGTTCGAATGAGCGACGTGGCGCGTCAGGTGGGTGTGTCCACCATGACCGTGTCGCGCGTGCTGAACCAGCCAAGCAGCGTGGCGCCGGAAACGCGTGAACGCATCCTGGCGGCCATCGGCGCCCAGGGGTATGTGCCGAACGACGTCGCGGGCAGCCTGCGCGCCCGGCGTGGGCGGGGTGTCGTGTGTATCGTGCCGCATATCGCCAACTCGGTGTTCAGCGACACCTTGCAAGGCCTCAACGACGCACTGCGGCCAGCGAGCATGCATGTGATGCTCGGCACCTCGGGTTACTCCTCGATGGAGGAGGCGCGGTTGCTGGAGGAGTTCGTGCGGCTGCGGCCGGAAGCCGTGGTGTTGTGGGGAACGCGCCGGCACCCTAAAAGCCGCGCATTGTTGCGGCGGCTTGGCGTGCCGGTGATGGAAGTGTTCGACTTGGTGCCGGACCCGTTCGACCAGGTGATCGGGTTTTCCAACGAGCTGGCGATGCGTGCGCTGGTGGATCATCTTTTGACCCGAGGCAGGAAGCGCATTGCGTTTCTCGGAAGCACCAACGAACGCGACGTGGGCAACGCGCAACGCGCGGATGGCTGGCGCATGGCTTTGAGCAACGCCGGGCTGGAGCCGGACGGCCTGATGTTCGAGGCAGACGGCACCACCGAAGGGGGGGAACTGGCTTTTCGCCAAATGGTGACATCGGGCGTGGTTGTCGATGCCGTGTGCTGTGTGAGCGATTTGCTGGCGATTGGCGTCCTGATCGAGTGCCGCCGCATGGGCATCACCGTACCGGGGCAGATCGCGGTCGGGGGGTTTGGAGACAACCCGATCGCCAAGGCGTTCGACCCGCCGCTCAGTACCATTCGTTTGCCGCGTTACGCCATGGGCAAAGTGGCGGGTGAGCAGGTGTTGCGGCGCATGGCCAGCGAGCCGGTGCTGCAACGTTCCATCGACCTGGGTTTTGAAATGCTGGTGCGTTCCACTACATAGTGGCGCCCAATGCAAAGTCGGCCATCGGCCTGGCCGCTTCGAACCACGAATGCGCAAAGGACGGTTAAAACCATACCCCTGGCTGAAGCTGCCGCAACCTCACGCCGCGCGCTTCGCCAAGTCAAGAGAATGGAGTTGCGTGCGAGCCGAAGTAAGTGCCATTCCTACTAGAACGGCGCAGTGTCGACACTCACAGCTCATGTGGGATGTCAGCCCCGGTCGAGGATTGCAACTTCCGAGCAAAGCACGCAGAAATACCGCAGCAAATCGATACGTGCCACCCATTGCCGGCACCATCTTGCCCCATTCGGACGATCTTCTGGCCCTTTGGCACCGGCATTCAGTACAGGAGTGTGTGACAACTCCACAGCCGCGACGGTCTGAGGTCGGCGGGACTTCATCCCGCACCACCGCGACGGACTCCAGCGCAACGAACACCAAAAACCCAGCGTCGCGGCAACGCCAAGAACAACGCCGATGCCAAGGGCCAACACCGATACCGATGCTCCGTTATAGTCATCGCCGCCACCGAACGGCCCCACCGGCCATTCCGCATCCCGACCTCGACCCGCACCATGCCCGACACCGTCTCCACCAGCGCCTTGCGCCTGCACAGTTTCCGCGCCCTGCAACCCGGCCCGCGCCTGATCGTCACCGGCGCCGTGCATGGCAACGAGACCTGCGGCAGCCAGGCCATCGAACGCGTGGCGCGCGAACTGGACAGTGGCGCGCTGGTATTGCAACGCGGCAGCCTGACCCTGCTGCCGGTGACCAATCCGCTGGCCTATGAACGCGGCCAGCGCATCGGCGAGCGCAACCTCAACCGCAACCTGGTCCCGAACGCCGCGCCGCAGGACTACGAGGACCAGATCGCCAACCTGCTCTGCCCGCTGCTGGCCGAACACGACGTTTTGCTCGACCTGCACTCCTTCCATGCGCCCGGCGAACCGTTCGTGATGCTGGGGCCGCAAAACAACTCCGGTGCGCTGGAACCATTTGCGCATGCCGCAAACGAACAGGCGCTGGCGCTGCGCCTGGGACCACGCCGCATCGTCGAAGGCTGGCTCGAGACCTACGCCGAGGGCGTGCGCCAACGCCTGGCGCGCACCCCCGCACAGGACCGCGCCAGCCTGTTATCGACCGACCCGCGTTACGGCGTGGGCACGACCGAATACATGCGCAGCCAAGGCGGTTTTGCGCTGACGCTGGAATGCGGGCAACACCAGGACCCGGCGGCACCCGAGGTGGCGTGGCGGGCCATCCACCGCACATTGGCGCAGTTGCGGCTGATCGACGCGACTGCGCCGGAGCCGGTGACCAGGCCGCAGCTATTGCGGCTCACTACCGTCATCGACAAGCACCATGCAGACGACCGCTTCGTGCGGACTTGGTCAAGCTACGACCCGGTCGCCCAGGGCGAGACCATCGGCTTGCGCCACGACGGCACGCCAGTCCAGGCGCAGCACGGCGGTTTCATCGTATTTCCGAACGTGGGCGCTTCGGCCGGCAACGAGTGGTTCTATTTCGCCCAGGCCGGAACCCGTGATCTTGGCGCCTGAGGCGCAGGCTCTGGCGCCGAGCCGGTCCGGGTTCCTGGCAGTGCCGCAAGCCAGATCCCGGTTCCGTGACAGTCGCTGCGCTGCCACTGCGCAAAACCGGTCCGGAACACCCATGGCAAGGTAAATTTCCGGTAAATGCAGACCTCGACGATTGTTCGATCGGTACTGATCCGCTATATTACTAACCGATCAGTCATTAACATGTCCGTGCCTGCCCCTCCTTCCGACCCTACGGTCGAACCCCATCCCCACCCTCGGCCGTCGCGGCGCAAGCAGGCCCGACCGGGAGAACTGCTCGCCGCGGCGCTGGACCTGTTCGTGGAAAAGGGATACGCAGCAACACGGGTGGAGGAAGTGGCGCGCCGCGCTGGTGTGTCCAAGGGCACGTTGTTCCTGTATTTCGCGAGCAAGGAAGATCTCTTCAAGGCCGTTGTCCGCGAGAACATCTCCGGGCGCTTTCCGCAGTGGAGCAGCGAACTCGATGCCTTCCCTGGCACCAGCGCCGAGTTGCTGCGGTATGCGATGAACGCCTGGTGGGCACATGTCGGCGACACCAAGGCATCGGGAATTTCCAAGCTGATGATGAGTGAAGCAAGCAATTTCCCCGAACTTGCCATCTTTTACAACCATGAAGTGATCGAACCCGGAAACGAGCTGATCCGCCGCATCCTGCACCGGGGTGTGCAACGTGGCGAGTTCCGTCCGCTGGACCTGCAATACGGCGTGCACACCGTGCTGGCGCCGATGTTGTATCTGCTGGTGTGGAAACACTCCTTCGGCGCCTGCACGGCGATCGATGAACCCCTGGTGCCGCGGGACTACCTGGCGGCGCAGATCGACACCTTGCTCAACGGGCTGCGCATGCCGCCAGCACCAGCCACCGCAACGCCATGAAGCTCCCCAGCCTGACACATTCCTGGAAGTGGCTGCTCACCGCGCTGGTGATCGGCGCCCTGGCTGTCGGCGCGACACGGATCGTCGGCCAGCGCAAGGCGCAGCAAGAACAAGCCGCGCAAGCTGCTGCACGGATCGAATCGGTCATCCAACTCGTGCCCGCCGATCTGGTCAAGGTCGAGCAACGCGAACTCACGCAGCAGCTGGCGGTGTCCGGCACGCTCAAGGCCACGAAATCGGCCATCATCAAGGCCCGGGTGGCAGGCGAACTGCAGGACCTGAACCTGCGCGAAGGCGACATGGTCCGGGCCGGTCAGGTCGTGGCGCGGGTCGACGCGACCGACGCCCAGGCCCGGTTGCGCCAGGCCCGGCAGCAGGCCGAGGCCGCAAAAGCCCAGGTCGAGATCGCGCAACGCACGTTCGACAACAACAGCACGCTGGTTGAAAAAGGCTTCATCTCCAAGTTTGCGCTCGACTCCGCCAGCGCCAGCCTGGCCGCGGCCCAGGCCAATTACCAGGCGGCCGTCGCCGGTATCGACGTGATCTCCAAACAGTTGCAGGACACCGTGCTGCGCGCGCCCATCAGCGGGCAGGTCGCGCAGCGCCTGGCACAGAACGGCGAGCGCATCGGCATCGACGGCCGGGTGCTGGAACTGGTGGACATCAGCCAGCTCGAGCTCGAAGCCAGCCTGGCGGCCGCCGATTCCGCGCTGCTGCAACTGGGCCAGAACGCCGAACTGCAAATCGAGGGCAGCAGCAGCGCGGTGCGCGCCCGGGTCGTGCGCATCAATCCCACCGTGGTCGCCGGCAGCCGCTCGGTGCTGGCCTACCTGGCCCTGGCGCCCGCCCAGGGCCTGCGCCAGGGTCTGTTCGCACAGGGCACGCTGGTCGTGGGCAGCCGCAACAGCCTGTCAGTGCCGGTCAGCGCCGTGCGCAACGACCGCCCGCGGCCCTATGTACAGATCGTGCGCGACAACAAGGTCGTGCACCAGGCGGTCGACCTGGGAGTCCAGGGTGAATCAGGCGGCCAGTGGATGGTCGCGGTCGAGGGCCTGGCGGCGAACACGACGGTGATCGCCGGTTCGGTCGGCCGGTTGCGCGAAGGCACCGCGGTCAAGTTCGCGGGCAGTCCGCTGTAACCGCGACGCGCCCCACCCATGTGGTTCACCCGCGTCAGCTTGCAGAATCCGGTCTTTGCGACCATGGTCATGCTGGCCCTGGTCGTGCTGGGCCTGTTCTCCTACCAGCGGCTGCAGATCGACCAGTTCCCGAACATCGACTTTCCGGTGGTGGTGGTCATCACCGAATATCCGGGTGCCGCGCCCGAGATCGTCGAGAGCGAAGTCACCCAGCGGGTCGAGGAAGGCGTCAATTCGATTGCCGGCATCAACGCGCTGACCTCGCGCAGCTACGAGGGTCAATCGGTCGTGGTGATCGAATTCGGTCTGCACATCGATGGCCGCAAGGCGGCCGACGACGTGCGCGAAAAGATATCGGCGGTCAAGCCGCTGCTGCGCACCGAGGTCAAGGAGCCGCGGGTGCTGCGTTTCGATCCGGCCGCGCGCGCGGTCTGGTCAGTGGCGGTGCTGCCCGACAGCCGCAGCACCGAAGGCAAGCCTGCCGCCAGGCCCATGAGCGCGGTGGAGCTCACCAACTGGGCCGATCAGACGCTCAAGAAGCGGCTCGAGAATGTGCGCGGCGTCGGTTCGGTCAGCGTCGTGGGCGGCACCAAACGCGAGATCAACCTGCTTCTGGACCCGCGCGCGCTCGAGGCCTACGGCCTCGCCCCAGACCAGGTCGTGGCTGCGGTGCGCAGCGAAAACCAGGAACTGGCGATGGGCGCGATCCGGTCGCGCGAACAGGAGCGCGTGGTGCAGATCGACGCGCGCATCGAGCGGCCGCAGGACTTCGGCCGCATCATCGTGGCGCGGCGCAACGGCACGCCGGTTCGGCTCGAGCAGCTGGCGCAGGTGGTCGATGGCGCGCAGGAAATCAACTCGCTGGCGTTGTACAAC
>CAZADK010000031.1:5996-15082 GCA_964483855.1 uncultured Rhodoferax sp. | reverse complement strand
AGAAATGTATCTCCAAGGGCTACGACATGGTGCTCAACGGCTGGGAGATGGGTGGTGGTTCGGTCCGCATCCACCGCGCCGAAGTGCAGCAAAAGGTGTTCGATGCGCTCAAGATCTCGCCCGACGAGGCGCAGCTCAAGTTCGGTTTCCTGCTCGACGCGCTGCAGTATGGGGCGCCGCCCCACGGTGGCCTGGCGTTCGGCCTGGATCGCATCGTGACCTTGATGACCGGCGCCGAGTCGATTCGCGACGTGATCGCGTTTCCCAAGACCCAGCGTGCCCAGTGCCTGTTGACCGACGCGCCGTCGGCGGTCGACGAAAAGCAGCTGCGCGAACTGCATATCCGCCTCAGGACCGTCCAGGGCGCTTGAGCGCCGACGGGCCGCTCCCAGGGCGCTCGCGCTGCAGATCGCCGGGGCGAAGATGCCCCATCGAAGCCCTGGCGCGGCGGTCATGATGCAGAATGCGGCAGGTGCCTTTTTGAGACCCGTCTCCATGACCAAGGCATACAAGATTCCACAGTCCGTGCTGGTGGTGATCCATACCCCGGCACACGAAGTGCTGCTGATCCAGCGTGCCGACACGGCTGACTTCTGGCAGTCGGTGACCGGCAGCAAGGATGACCTGTCCGATGACTATCGCAGCACCGCCGCGCGCGAAGTGCTGGAGGAAACCGGTATCGATTGCCGCGCCGGTTCCGCACTGGCCGGGGCACTGGTCGATTGGCAGCTGGAAAACGTCTACGAGATCTATCCCCACTGGCGCCATCGTTATGCCCCGGGCGTGACCCGCAACACCGAGCGCCTGTTCGGCCTCACGGTGCCGACCGCCATCCCAGTGCGGCTCAATCCGCACGAGCACCATGCCTGGCGCTGGCTGCCCTGGCAGGACGCCGCACACGCCTGTTATTCGCCATCCAATGCCGAGGCCATCCTGATGCTGCCGCGCTGGTGTGGCAACGAAGAGCCCGCGCCATGAACCTGGTGCGGGTTGCCACCTACAACATCCACAAAGGTGTGCAGGGCGTCGGGCCGCGCCGGCGACTCGAGATCCACAACCTGGGCCATGCGGTGGAGCAACTCGACGCCGACATCGTCTGCCTGCAGGAGGTGCGCAAGCTGCACCGGGGTGAAGCCCGCTTTTTCTCGCGCTGGCCTGAAATGCCTCAGGCCGAGTTCCTGGCGCCGCCCGGGTATGAGTCGGTGTATCGCTCCAATGCCATCACCCGCCATGGAGAACATGGCAACGCCATGTTGTCGCGCTGGCCGGTGCTGGGCCACCAGCACGAGGACATGTCGGACCACCGGTTCGAACAACGTGGCCTGCTGCATTCGCAAATCGACCTGCATGGCCAGTCGGTACATGTGGTCGTGGTGCACCTGGGACTGATCCGCGCCAGCCGGATGCGCCAGATCGCGCAATTGCAGCGCTTCATCGAACGCGAGGTCCCCGCGCACGCGCCCGTGGTCGTTGCCGGCGACTTCAACGACTGGGGTACGACGGTGCGACGCGAGATGGCGGGCATGGGCTTGTCCGGCTTCGACGGGCCGGTGCAGCCGACCTTCCCGTCGCGCCTGCCGCTGGTGCAACTCGATCAGGTCTTCGCGCGGGGTATGTTGCCATTGGGGTTGCAGGTGCCCCGGGGCCGCATCTGGTGGCGCATGTCGGATCATCTGCCGCTGGTGGCGGAGTTCCAGCTGCCCGATCCGTCGTGAGCGCGTGCGAGGCAATCGCTTGAGCCCGGTATGGCCGGACTGCGGGCACACCATCGGATCACGCTGCTGCAGGGGGGCGCGGAGCTGTTCCCCGATTTGATCCAGGCCATCGATCAAGCGTTCCACGAGGTACGCCTGGAAACCTACATCTTTCATTTCGATGTGTCGGGACAGCAGGTCGCTGCAGCCCTCGAGCGGGCTGCAGCGCGCGGTGTGCAGGTGCATGTGGCGATGGACGGTGTCGGCACACCCGAGTTGCCCCGGCAGTGGGCGCGCCGTTTCGACGACAGCGGCGTGTTGTGGCGCATTTTCATGCCGCTGGGACGCTTGGGAGTGTTCATCCCCAGCCACTGGCGCAGGCTGCATCGCAAGTTGTGCGTCATTGACGCCAGCGTCGCGTTTTGCGGTGGCATCAACATCCTGGATGACTTTTGCGACCCGGACAATGGGCAACTGCAGCAGCCGCGGCTGGATTTTGCGGTGCGCATCACCGGGCCGCTGGTGCAGGACGCGCACGAGGCGATGGCCCGCTTCTGGTGGCGCATGACCGTGGCTTCGGACGTGCGCGAGCGCGAGTTTGCGGCGGTCTGGCATGCCTTGCAGCAGCGGCTGCGCAAGGCCGGGTCCGAGCGCAGGTTGGCACTGGCCGCCGACGAGCCGCCTTTGCAGGTCGATGCCCCGCGCAACCGCGGTGCCCGTTCGGACCTGGTGCTGCGAGACAATTTGCGCCATCGGCGCCGCATCGAAGTTGCCTATCTGCGTGCGATCGGCGCCGCGCGGCGCGAGATCATCATCGCCAACGCCTATTTCCTCCCCGGAGCGCGGCTGCGCAAGGCACTGGTGCTGGCAGCGCGCCGTGGTGTGCGCGTGCGGCTGTTGCTGCAAGGGCGGTACGAATATTTCCTGCAGTACCATGCGACCCGCCCGGTTTATGGCGCCTTGCTGGACGCAGGCGTGGAGATCCATGAATACGCAGCCAGCTTCCTGCATGCGAAGGTGGCCGTGGTGGACGGGCGCTGGGCCACCGTCGGATCGTCCAACCTCGATCCGCTGAGCCTGCTGTTGGCGCGCGAGGCCAACGTGGTCGTGCGCGACGCCGCGTTCGCGGGCCTGCTGCGCGAGCGGCTCGAGCACGCCATGGCCCATGGTGGGCGTCAACTGGAAGCCCAGGCCTATGTCAATCGTTCCTGGCGTATCCGGGTGCTCGAGGCGATGGCGCTGGCCACGGTGCGTTTCGGCCTGTTCCTGATCGGGCGCCGTTACTGAAGGTGTGCCGGACGTCCGGAAAGACCCCGCAATCCATTCGCTGTTAGTATGCCTGGATGTTGATGCAGTCCCCTTCCACCATGAATACCAGTGACTCGGACGAAGGCACTCCGGTATCGGTCAAGATCCGCCAGCGTCTGCTTGCGGCGCGCCGGCGCTTTCATGCCAACGACAATATTGCCGACTTCATCGAACCGGGCGAACTCGAGACCCTGCTCGACGAGGTCGAAGGCAAGATGAAGGGTGTGCTCTCGAGCCTGGTGATCGATACCGAGAACGACCACAACACCGACGAGACGGCCCGCCGCGTGGCCAAGATGTACGTCAACGAGGTGTTCCGGGGCCGCTACGTTACTGCTCCGACGATCACCGAATTCCCCAACGCCGAACATCTCAACGAGTTGATGATCGTCGGCCCGATCACGGTGCGCAGCGCCTGCAGCCACCATTTCTGCCCGGTGATCGGCAAGATCTGGATCGGCGTGATGCCCAACGAGCACACGAACGTGATCGGCCTGTCCAAATATGCACGGCTGGCCGAGTGGGTGATGGGTCGGCCGCAGATCCAGGAGGAAGCCGTGGTGCAACTGGCCGACCTGATCCAGCTCAAGACGCAGCCCGATGGCCTGGCCATCGTCATGCAGGCCAGCCACTATTGCATGGCCTGGCGCGGCGTCAAGGACATGGACAGCAAGATGATCAATTCCGTGATGCGTGGCGTGTTTCTCAAGGACGCCAATTTGCGTCGCGAATTCCTGTCGCTGATTCCCGGAAAGGGCTGACACCATGCTGGTCCGACTCCTGTATGCAAGCCGCGCGGTGGATACCACCCACGAGGCGATCGACGCGATCCTGTCGCAGTCGCGTCAGTCCAACCCGACCTGCGGAATCACCGGCATCCTGTGTTACGGCGGAGGAATTTTCCTGCAGGCGATCGAAGGTGGCCGGATGGCCGTCAGCGATCTGTTTGGCCATATCCAGAAAGACAAACGGCACAAGGATGTCGTCCTTCTGCACTACGAAGAGATTGCCGAGCGTCGCTTTGGTGGCTGGACCATGGGGCAGGTGAACATGTCGCGCATCAACACCTCGATCCTGCTCAAGTATGCGGAAAAACCCGAGCTCGACCCCTACTCTGTGTCGGGCAAGGTGTCGCTGGCCTTGCTCGAGGAACTGATGGCCACCGCGTCCATCATGGGCCGCGCCTGACCGTTTGTGGTCGGGGTGGCGCCGCGGCGCTGCCGCGCTCGGACCGTCGCCTTACTTGACCCGATGGCCCTTCTCGTCGGTTGCGATTTCAGTAGCCGTCCTGATCGGCGCAAGCCGATCGTGATCGCCCGCGGCCATTTGCGGGGCGACGTGGTGGTGCTGGAGGCGCTGCAACGGCTCGACTCGCTGGACGCATACGCGCGTTGGTTGCGGGACGAGCCTGACTGGCTCGGCGGTTTCGATTTCCCTTTTGGCCTGCCACGCGAGCTGGTGCAGGTGCTGGGCTGGCCGAGCGAATGGCTGGATGTCATGCGGTTGTACGCCAGTCTGGAACGTTCCGAGCTTCGCGTTCGGTTCGCGGCCTTCTGCGCCAACCGGCCCATCGGCGGCAAGTTCGCCCACCGGGCGACCGACCGCTGGGCCGGTTCCAGTCCGTCGATGAAATGGGTCAATCCGCCGGTGGCCTGGATGTGTCACGCTGGCGTGCCACCGCTGATCGATGCCGGCGTGTACATTCCTGGATTGCATCTCGGCGACACCCGTGCCACCGATGCACAGCGACGGCCGCGCAAGGTGGCACTGGAAGCGTATCCGGGACTGCTCGCCCGCGAGGTGCTGGGTCGAGCCAGTTACAAGAGCGACGACCGGGGAAAACAGACGCTCGAGCGGCGCGAGCGGCGCCAGTATCTGCTCGATGCGCTGCAGGCAGGGCGGACCCGGCTGGCACTGCGGCTGCAGACGCGTCCCGAGCAGCGTGCGCTGCTGCTCGATGACGGCCGGGGCGACAACCTGGATGCCGTGTTGTGTCTGGTCCAGGCTGCCTGGGGCTGGCAGCGCGGCTGGCCATATTACGGACTGCCCAGGCCAGTCGATTCCCTGGAGGGTTGGATCGTGACGGCACTGCCCGAAGCGGGCAGTTAAACCTACAAACGGCGGTTGAATGCACCCGAACGTACCCCGATGGGCGCGCCAGGCAAAGCGGAAATCAAGCGGTCGACTGCCGTTTGCAGGTGTGCGCCGTTTCGGCGCGTAGCCGCCACCCGCAAGTACCTCGGCAATACCGGATCACCGGCCGCCGGGAATCAGGGTTTCTTCGATCTTGCGCGCCAGTTGCGCCACTGCCAGGGCGGCGGGACAGCCGGGCAGGGTCTGCATCAGCAACTGGCGTCGCATCACCGCCTGGCGTACCGAAGGGTCTGCCGGTATGTCGGCCAGGTGCACCAGCCGGACACCACGCCCCGGTTCGGTCACGACAAAGCGGTCCAGCACCTGCTGCAACTGGCCAGTGATCGCACGCCCGTCGCCCAGGCGCGCGGTCTGGTTGATCACCATGTGGATGTTTTCGCGCTTTTGCTGGTTCGCCAGCACCTTGATGGTTGCGTAGGCGTCTGTCAGCGATGTGGGCTCGGGCGTGGCCACGACCAGCACCACCGAGGCCAGGGATACCGCAAACAGCACCACATCGGAGATTCCGGCGCCAGTGTCGAGCAGGACCACATCGTAGTGCGGGATCAGTCCCTCGATAATGCGCAGAAAATCGGCGCGGATCTCGGGGGTCAGGCGTGAATACTCGACCATGCCCGAGCCCGCCAGCAATACCGAAAAGCCGCCAGGGGCCTGGATGATGGCCTCTTCGAGCTTGGATTTGCCGCTGAACACGTCGTGCAATGTGACCTTGGGATACAGGTTCAGCACCACGTCCAGGTTGGCCAGGCCGAGATCGGCGTCGAGCACCAGCACCTTCTGGCCGCGCTTGGCAAGTGCCGCCGCCAGGTTGGCAGACACGAAGGTCTTGCCCACGCCGCCCTTGCCGCTGGTCACCGCCATGACTTTGCCGTGGGGCGTCAACGGAACCTGGGGTTCCGCCGCAGGCAGGGAGTCGCCGGTTTGCAGCTTTTCGCTCATGGTTTGACTGCGCTCGTTCCGCCACCGCCAGGCTCGGCCGCGACACGTTCAAGCCAGGCCGGTTCGCCCAGGGCTAAATGACCAAACAAAAGATTCTTCTCCTCGGCGCTGACTGCAATTGCCTGTTGATGATCGATACAGGCACGGTTGCGCCCCCGGGCTTTGGCCTGATACAAGAGGTTATCGGCACGTTCTATCCACAATGGAGCGGTAGAGCGGACCCATGCCGGCGCGTACGCGCCTCCGATGCTGATGGTGGCTTTCACATGCGTGGTCGGACCGACCGCAATCGTCAACGATTCGACCGTCATGCGGATCCGCTCGGCCACCGCCTCGCCCACCGATACCAGACAGTTGGGCAGCACCACGGCAAACTCCTCGCCGCCGTAACGCGCCACTGAATCCATCGGACGGATGCAGCGGGCCAGGCACCTGGCCACTGCCTGCAGGACTTTGTCGCCCGCCAAGTGGCCGTGGGAATCGTTGATCGACTTGAAATGGTCAATGTCGAGCATCAGCAGCAGCGCCGGCTCACCCGAGCGCGCGACACCGTCGATCTCGCGGTCGAGTACCGACAGGAAGTGGCGCCGGTTGGCCAGGCCGGTCAGCGGGTCCTTGAGCGACAACTCGCACAAGCCGTCGATCACCTGCTGCACAAATTCGGTCGGGTGTTCGCGACTGTCCGGCAAGGTGACCGTGGCGCCATGTTCTAACAAGGCGCGCGCATCGCCCAACCGGAGGTCCTTGATGTCGACGAAGGAGGGGGCGAGCGATGATGTCACAGGTTATGACGAAGGGTGATCAGAAAGTTTAACAGCAGCATGTCGCATCAAACCTGGAGAATGAGCAAGGTTCACGCGACTGTCCGAACGATCGGCCTGCAAAACCAGCCGATAAAGGCGGCTGCACACGAGGCTGGCTCCGGGCACGCCGCCGTGTCCGCGCTGCAGTGTTCACGGCGCCCGATCGGCGCACACGCCGCAGTGAGGATTGCGGGGAATTCGCACCTCGTTCCACTCCATCGAACGAGCGTCGAGCATCAACAACCGGCCGGTCAACGGGGTACCGGCGCCACTCAGGAGTTTCAGGGCCTCGGCCGCCTGCATGGTGCCAACGATGCCCACCACCGGCGCGAACACACCCATCGTGGCGCAGCTCGACTCTTCCAGGTCGGAGTCGGGCGGAAACACGCATGCATAGCAAGGACAGTGGGCATCGCGTGTGTCGTATACGCTCAATTGGCCGTCAAACCGGATCGCTGCGCCGGAGACCAACGGCTTGCGATGGTGCACGCAGGCAGCGTTCACCAGATGCCGGGTTGCGAAGTTGTCGCTGCAATCGAGCACGACATCGGTTGTCGGCATCAGCGCATCGAGCAGCGCCAGGTCGGCCCGCCGGAGCAGCGCCGCGACCTCGACTTCCGGATTGATGGCCGCCATCGCGACACTGGCTGAATCGACTTTAGCCATGCCGACACGTTCCGTCGTATGCGCGACCTGCCGCTGCAGATTGGTGATATCGACCGTGTCATCGTCGACCAGTGTCACCCGCCCCAGGCCGGCCGACGCCAGATACAGCGCCACCGGCGAGCCCAGCCCGCCAGCGCCGATGACCAGGGCGTGGCCTGCGCGGATACGGTCCTGGCCCTCCACGCCGATTTCGTTGAGCAGGATATGGCGCGAATACCGCAGCAGTTGCTCGTCGTTCATCGCAGGCAAATCGGCCGGGCCGCCCACTGCGAGCGATTGCCTCTCACGCGCTCAGTTGCTCTTGGATTCTTCCTTGCGCTCGATCAGTGTCTTGCTCACCATGACCGGCCGCCCCTTGAGTTGGTTGAGCGCCTGCACCAGCGGGAAGTCCTTGTCGGAGCCAAACTCCGGCACCTTGCGATCGGCAACTGGCTTGTTCCGATCTTCCTCGAGTTTCTTGCGGGCCTGTTCGCGCGCCTTCTCGCGTGCCAGATCCTTCTTTTCTTCACCCTGACCGCTGGCCAGGTGCTTTTCGAGGTCGGCCTCGCGGGTGAGCAAAGCGGAGAACAGGTTGCCCTCTTCGGACTCGTCGACCATGACATCGGGCACGATCCCCTTGGCCTGTATGGATGCGCCGCTGGGGGTGTAATAACGTGCAGTCGTGATCTTCAGTCCCGTGTCTGGACCGAGCGGGCGCACAGTCTGGACCGAGCCCTTGCCAAAGGTCTGTCGGCCCATGATGGTGGCGCGTTTGTGGTCTTGCAGAGCGCCGGCAACGATCTCGCTGGCCGACGCCGAGCCTTCGTTGACAAGTACCACCAGCGGAACGTTCTTGATGGCCGCCGGCAGGCGCTTGAGCGGGTCACTGACGCCTCGGCGCATATAGGATTCGGGCGCCGCACGGTAGGTGAACCTGCTCTCGGGCAACTGGCCGTTGGTCGAGACCACGTTGACGTTCTCCGGCAGGAAGGCCGCCGAGATGGCGACTGCGGCATCGAGCAGCCCCCCCGGGTCGTTGCGCAGGTCGAGCACCAGACCCTTGAGGTTGGGATCCTGCTTGTAGACCTCCTCGACCTTGCGCACGAAGTCTTCGACGGTGCGCTCCTGGAACTGGCTCAGGCGGATCCAGGCATAACCCGGTTCGATCATCTTGCCGCGGACTGACTGGGTGCGGATCTCCTCGCGGACGATGGTGACCGGGAAGCTGCGGTTCTCGTCCCGGCGCAGGATGGTCAGGATCACCTTGGTATTGGGCTCGCCGCGCATGCGCTTGACGGCCTCGTTGAGAGGCAGTCCCTTGACAGCGGTATCGTCGATCTTTGTTATCAGGTCGTTGGTCTTGAGGCCAGCGCGAAATGCGGGCGTGCCCTCGATCGGCGAGACGACCTTGACCAGGCCGTCTTCCTGTGTGATCTCGATGCCGACGCCCACGAATCTGCCGGCCGTTCCCTCGCGGAATTCCTTGAAGGACTTCTTGTCGAAATACTGGGAGTGCGGGTCCAGGCTCGACACCATGCCGGAG
>CAZADK010000031.1:1721-5986 GCA_964483855.1 uncultured Rhodoferax sp. | reverse complement strand
GGAGATGGCATCGGTAATCAGTTTCTTTTCGTCCACCGGCTCGACATAGTCGCTCTTGACCATGCTGAAAACCGCCGCGAGCTGCTGCAACTCTTCGAGTGGCAGCGGTGACAGCGTGCCCCGCGCGACCGTCTGCAGCGAAACGGTGGTCAGGGCTCCGGCCACCACGCCGACCGAAATCCAACCTGCGACCTTCAATCTATGACCCATGATGAAATTCCTCTGCTGATCCAATATACACCTTGGATGCGGTTGACGCGTACTGGTTCCGGCAACTCAAGGGGCCGGCACGAAAATCGCTCGCATCGGCCTTGTCGTCAGGTCCGGCCTTGGCCTGCCACGGCCTTGGCCGCCGCTTCCGCAGCTTTCGCATCCCCCAGATAGTAGTGGCGAATGGGCGCCAGATTCGCGTCGAGCTCATATACCAGTGGAATGCCATTGGGAATGTTGAGTTCGACGATGTCGGAATCCGACACCTGGTCCAGGTATTTGACCAGTGCCCGGATCGAGTTGCCGTGCGCCGACACCAGAATGCGCTTGCCGCCTCGCACGGCAGGGGCGATGGTGTCGTTCCAGAACGGCAACACCCGTTCGACCGTGTCCTTGAGGCATTCGCTCAGTGGCACCTGGCCCGGCGCCAGGTTGGCGTAGCGGATGTCCGATCGTTCGCAACGCGGATCGTGTGGCTCCAGCGGTGGCGGACGGGTGTCGTAGCTGCGACGCCAGATCAGCACCTGCTCATCGCCGTATTTGCGGGCCATGTCTGCCTTGTTCAGGCCCTGCAAGGCGCCGTAGTGTCGCTCGTTCAGTCGCCAGCTGTGGATCACCGGTAGCCAGGTGCGGTCCATTTCGTCCAGGCAGTGCCACAGGGTTCGGGTGGCGCGCTTGAGCACGCTGGTGTAGGCCAGGTCGAATTCAAAGCCCTGCTCACGCAGCAGGGAGCCGGCGCTTTTTGCCTGTTCGATGCCGGTGGGCGTGAGATCGACATCGGTCCAGCCGGTAAAGCGGTTCTCCAGGTTCCAGGTCGACTCACCGTGACGAATCAGTACAAGGTTATGCATAGGTTGTTGGCTGTTCTGGCGGCTATGGAAATACCGGCGGAGGCGCCACCGCCGTTGAGCCGGTGGTGTTATGGCAATTCAAAAGACCGCCGAGCCGCCAGTATGTTGCCCGCTATTCTAAAATGCGGAGGCCCGCGCGACTGACGCGCAAAACCCCTTGCCAAGGAATGCCGTGAATTTTGTCGTAGAGAACTGGATGTTGTTGCTGGTTGCCGTGTCTTCGGGCGTGATGCTGTTCATGCCGGCGTTGCGGGGGGCCACCGACGCCGGCGTCACCACAGCGGCCGCGGTGCAACTGATCAATCGCGAGAAAGCGGTGCTGATCGACGTATGCGAGGCTGATGAGTTTGCCGCCGGTCACCCCGGCGGCGCGAAGAACATCCCGCTGAACCAGCTCGAGGACAAATTGCCGTCGATGGTCAAGAACAAGGCCGTGCCGGTGATCCTCATATGCAAGAGCGGTGCTCGCTCGGGACGCGCGGTCGCGGTTGCCAAGAAACTGGGCTACGACAAGGCACAGTCCGTCTCCGGCGGGCTTGCCGCGTGGAAAAGCGCGAACCTGCCGGTCGAAAAATCCTGAGTCATCGGCCGGCGCCGTTGCCCGGTCGCTTGCTCGCCCCTTGTGGTTCCCCTCAATGAAAGTCTCTCGCATGCAATCCGTCACGATGTATTCCACGGCCGTTTGTCCCTTTTGTATTCGTGCCAAGCAATTGCTCAAGGATCGCGGCGTCGACCAGATCCAGGAAATCAGGGTCGATCTGCACCACGCAGAACGCGCGCGGATGATGGAAATCACCGGGCGTGGCACCGTTCCGCAGATTTTCATCGGGAGCACCCATGTGGGTGGTTGCGACGACCTGATGGCGCTGGACAGCCGCGGTGGCCTGCTACCCCTGCTAACCGCCGCCTGAACCGCCGCGGCGCGCCTCTTGCAGCAGCGATAATGGCGCGCCGCGCCGAAGCGCCCCGTCGATCTCCGATCCGCCGCGGGCACCCGGCCCGCTCCCCTCAACCAGAAAGTGATTCCATGGCCGAAGACAATACCCCCACGTTCCAGATCCAGCGCGTCTACCTCAAGGAGTGCTCGCTGGAGCAGCCCAATTCCCCCGCCATCTTGCTTGAGAAGGATCAGCCGGCGGTCGATATCCAGATCGGTGTTGAAGCCAACACCGCCGCAGAGGGTGTCTACGAGATCTGTGTGACCGCAACTGTGCACACCAAGATCAAGGAGCGCACCGTGTTCCTGGTCGAGGTCAAGCAGGCCGGGATCTTCGAGATCCGCAACATCGAGCAGGAACAGATGAGCCAGATCATGGGTATTGCGTGCCCGCAGATCGTTTACCCTTACCTGCGCTCGAACGTGGCCGACGTGATCCAGCGCAGTGGTTTCCCGCCGGTGCACCTGTCGGAAATCAACTTTCAGGGCATGTACGAGCAGCAGCGCGCGCAGCAGGCCGCGGGCGAGACCGCCATCGCCGGCAACACGACACAATAAGGCGACACCTGCCGGACCGCGCCGGCGGACCCGGTCAAGCGACGATGGACATAACCATTCTCGGAGCAGGTGCCTGGGGCACGGCGCTGGCTGTCAACCTGGCCGGTCGGGAGCCCGCGCGGCATCGGGTCCGGTTATGGGCCCGGGATGCGGCCCAGGCTGGTGCGATGCGCGCTGCCCGCGTCAACCAGCGATATCTGCCCGCCATAACCTTGCCCGCGAGCCTGCAGGTCGGGGCCGGGTCGGGCCTGGATCACGCGATCGACGGCGCCGGCCTGGTCGTGCTGGCTACACCGATGGCCGCGTTGCGGCCGATGTTGCAGCAGTTGCGGGCCTGCACTGCCCCGGTCGTGTGGTTGTGCAAGGGTTTCGAGCCGGCACGCCTCGCCGATGGCGAGGCCCGGGGGGCCACTATCGGACTGATGGCACATGAGGTGCAGGCCCAGGTGGCGCCGGCACTGCGCTGCGGCGTATTGAGCGGACCGAGTTTTGCCCAGGAGGTTGCACAGGGGAAACCGGCGGCGCTGGTGGCGGCCAGCGCCGATGCCCAGCTGCGCGCTACCCTGGTCGAGGTATTGCATGGGGCGCATTTGCGGGTCTACGGCAGCGATGATGTCGTCGGTGTCGAGGTCGGCGGCGCGGTGAAGAATGTGCTGGCGATCGCCACCGGTCTGTGTGACGGCCTGGAACTCGGCATGAATGCCCGTGCCGCACTGATCACCCGCGGGCTGCATGAGATGACCCGTCTCGGTGTGGCGTTGGGCGCGCGAGCGGAAACCTTTACCGGCTTGAGTGGCCTGGGCGACCTGGTGCTGACCGCCACCGGGGACCTCTCGCGCAATCGCCAGGTCGGCCTGGCGATTGCCCGTGGAATGCACCTGGCGCAGGCGGTCCAATCCCTGGGGCATGTGGCCGAAGGCGTGTTCTGCGCGCGTGCCGTGGCGCAGCGCGCCAGTGCGCTCGGCGTCGAGATGCCGATCTGCCTGGCCGTCGATGCGTTGCTTGACGGCCGGCTCGATCCGCACCAGGCAGTGGCCGCACTGATGGCGCGCGAGGCCCGCGACGAGGTTTGAGCCAGGCCCGATTCGCCTCGATTCGCCTGGTGGAAGCTTGCCCAGGGGCGCACGACACCGGGGAGCAGCCCGGCTGGTTCTCGAGCGTCCGAACCCGTCGCGGCGGCCTCTCACGCGCAGAGCGCACTCACCCCCATAGTTGAGTCGCGTCGTGGTCGCAATTGTCCGTGTTCATCTGCGTTGCCAGCGCAAATCAAGCGGTCGACCGCCGTTTGTAGGCTCAGTGGGCTTGCTCTGGTGCCACGCTGTAGGCCAGCCGCACGTAGATGGGAGCGAACGATTCGGCCTGGGTGATGTCGATCAGGTTCTCCTTGGCCAACTCGAGTAGTGCGATGAAGGTCACCACCAGCACCTGGCTGCCCTTGCTCGGATCGAACAAGTCCTCGAATTCGAGGAATCGCTGTCCCTGCAGCCGGCGCAATACGATGCCCATATGTTCTCGCACCGACAGTTCCTCGCGGGAAATATGGTGGTGCTGAACCAGCCTGGCCCGGCGCAGGATGTCGCGCCAGGCCTGCTGCAGGTCGGACAGTTCGACGTCGGGGAAGCGGGGCGACAGTGCCTGTTCGGTCGCCACCTGGGCGCGCAGGAAATCGCGACCCGCCTGTGGAATCGAGTTCAGTGCGGCGGAGGCGA
>CAZADK010000031.1:0-1711 GCA_964483855.1 uncultured Rhodoferax sp. | reverse complement strand
GCGCGGATCTTCTGCCTCCGCGCCGTCCGCCGTCTTGCGTGGCGGCAGCAGCATGCGCGACTTGATCTCGATCAGCATGGCCGCCATCAACAGGTATTCAGCCGCCAGTTCCAGGTTGCGTCCGCGGATCTCGTCCACATAGGCGAGGTACTGACGTGTCACACCCGCCATCGGAATGTCCAGAATGTTGAAGTTCTGCTTGCGGATCAGGTACAGCAACAGGTCCAGCGGCCCCTCGAACGCCTCAAGGAACACCTCCAGCGCATCGGGCGGGATATAGAGATCCTGGGGGATCGAGAACAGCGGCTCGCCATACAGGCGTGCCAGCGCGACCTGATCCACCACGTCGGGCATCGTCGCAAGGTCGCCCCGGGCCTCGCGCAAGCTGGTGCGGCTGCTCATGGTTGGCCCCGGGACGCAATGCCCGAACGGTTGGATGTGTCAGCGCAAAAAACCGACACGGGCTCAGGACGGATCGGTCTGGTAGACGTACGGCTTTTGTTGCACTTCGGCCTGGCGAAACGACTTCCAGGCAGATCGGTCCGGGTGCTTGTCCCACAACAGTTCCCGGCCTAGGCGTTGCTCGGCCTCGAGTTCGGGTTTTTCAGTCTTGAGCCGGGCGATGAACTGGGTGGTGTCGGACTGGTAATCCGGGCGGCGGAATATGGACATGGATGAGACCTCTTTGGCGCCAAGTTTACAGGGCAGGCCTAGCTGGCGAGCGCGGTCCTGCAGCCGCTGACCTCGATGGCCCGGTTCGCGGGGTGATCGGCGCAGCTACCGGCTGCATGCCGCCATTTTTTGGCGTGGCGAACGCCTTTTGTCGATGGGACAAGGGTCCGGTGCCTGTTCGCACCCTGTCAAATCGATTACCCTGACACGGTGATTCCACGACACACGTTGCGCCCCGTTGTGCGCCCGATCCCACAGCCCCATATGCACGGCGCTCCCGGCCTGACGGGGCCCGTCGATCCTTTCCATGTCTGAGCCCGCCGATCGCCCCCGCATGCTGCACGGTGTGTCGCTGTTCGCGTGGCTGTTGCTGGTGTGCCTGGGCCATCTGGCGTTGTTCCTGATCGGCGGCTGGGGCATGGGGCCACCCCGGCCGTGGCTGGTCGTGCTGGGCCTGGCCGGTGTGGCCGGCAGCCTGGTGATGGCCTGGATGTCCGCGCGCACGCAGCAGTGGCTGGCGCACACGCCCGATGCCGCTGGGCAGGTGCGGCGGCTGCAGCGCGAAGCCGACCCGCTGCGCACGCAGTTGCGCGCAGCCGAAACCCGGTTGCGCGAGGTGATCGATGCGGTACCAGCGGGCGTGGCCATCTACGACAACCAGGACCGGCTGCTGGTGTTCAACCAGGAGGTGGCGCGCCAGTTTCCCTACCGCAGCGAGCTCCCGGTGATCGGCGAGACCTACGAAAACCTGCTGCGCCGCGCCCTTGCCGAAGGCCGGATCGCCGATGCGGTGGGGCGCGAAGAAGAGTGGCTGGCGCTGCGCATGGCCGGCCGCGGCGCACTGGACACGCCCATGCTGCGCCACACCGACGACGGCCTGTGGGTGCACTTCTACGACATCCGCACGCCATCGGGTTACCTGGTGATGACGCGGCTGGACATGACGCCGATGGTGGAAAAGGGCCTGGCCCTCGAACGCGCCAACGAACAATTGTTGCGCCTGTCCACGACCGATGGCCTGACCGGTATCGCGAACCGC
>CAZADK010000030.1:0-15252 GCA_964483855.1 uncultured Rhodoferax sp. | reverse complement strand
CGGTGACAGCGGGGGCCGGCGTGATTTTGACGCTGCGCTGGAAGTGTTCCAGATAGGCTTGCCGAAACGCCTGTGTGACGCCAAGCTCGGCGCGCCGCGCGGCCGTTGCGGCGATGTCGATCACCTCGTGTGCGATGACCACGCCGTACACATCCGCGGCGTATGCCGGCGTGATCAGCTCGTTCATCACGTCGACCAGCACTTTTTCGGGCGGCCGCTCCAGTGGATCGCCGAAACCACCGGCGCCCGCCTGTATATGCAGAAACTCGTCACCCTTGACCATGGGGGTGCTGCGCATCGGGCAGACCGGCAGGATGGTCTGGTTCGGCCCGGGGTTGATGACGTTCCACGAAGGGGTTCCCGGCAGGCCACCGGACAGGCCGTAGGGAAGGATCTTGCGGCGGTCCGAGCGCATGATCATCTGCGCCTCGTCGGCCAGCAGGCGATAACCGCGCATGAGTGCCGCGCCGCCGCGCGAACGCCCGGGGCCGCCGGAATTTTGCACGAACGCATAACAGGTCACCTCGACCGGATGGCGCGCCTCGAGCATCTCGATCGGCGTGTTGCCCAGGTTCGCCCCGGGGTTGGAAATGCCCTCCTGGCCATCACGCGCGTGGCTGCCGCCCCAGCAGCCCATCAGGCCGCCGGAGACGATGAACGGCTTGTTGTCCGCCGTCCGCCCGGCAATGTGCGGCGCCGAGGAGCCGCCCTCGTTGGCGGCCGGGATCCGGTGTGGCAGTATCTGCGAGAAAGCCCCCATCATCGCGTCGAACATGCGAAAGCAGATCACGCCCCGGGCCCCGCAAGCGGCCGGCTCGCGCGGATTGACGACCGAACCCAGCGGCGCCGTCACCGTGATGGCGCGCATGTAGCCCTGGCAGTTCGGGATCGCCGCGCCGATCGCGCAGCGCACCGCCAGGTAGGCCATTGCATAGGTCGTCGGCATGGGCCCGTTGATCGCGGCCTTGACCTGTGCCGAGGTGCCGGTCCAGTCGATATGAATCTGGTCGCCCGCGATCGTCAGGGCGACGTTGAACCGGATCGACTCCGGCTGCTCACCCATGCCATCGACAAAGTCCTCGAAATGGTAGGTGCCGTCGGGCAGTTCGCGGATCTCCGCCCGGATCAGGCGTTCGGCGTAATCGTGCAGCTCCTCGGTGTAGCGCCGGAACGTGTCGGCGCCGTAGCGGCCGATGAGGTTGACCAGTCCGCGCTCGCCGTTGCTGCAGGCGGCGAGCTGAGCACGGATGTCGCCCATGATGTGCACCGGCTGGCGGGAATTCTTCTCGATGAGCCTGAATATGGCCGTGTTGGGTGTGCCGGCCGCGTAGAGCTTGAGCGTCGGTATGCGCAGGCCTTCCTGGTAGACCTCCGTCGCGTATACGGCCATGCCGCCGGGCGCGATGCCGCCCACGTCGGACTGGTGGGCGAGCGTGGCCACGTAACCCTCGCGCCGCTCGTCCACGAACACCGGCTTGATGATGTAGAAGTCCGGCAGGTGCATTCCGCCCGAACCGTACGGGTCGTTGAAGATGAAGATGTCGCCCGGCACCATGTCTTCGCCGTACTGCGCGATCAGGCTGCGCATCGCCTCGGGAAACGAGCCCAGATGGACCGGATTGGTCAGGCCCTGCGCGATGATCCGGCCCTGGTCGTCGCATACCGCGGTCGAGTAATCCATCGAATCGCGCACGATGTTCGAATACGCCGAGCGCATGATCACCAGGGCCAGTTCGTCGGCGATCGAGCTCAGGGCGTTCTGGATGACTTCCAGCGTGATGGGGTCAATGGGCTGGGCCATGGTCAGCTTTCGAGCAGGATGACGATGTTGTTCCATTCATCGACCGTGGCGCGCGCGCCAGGCGGCACGACGCAGGTCGAGTCATATTCCTCGACGATCAGCGGACCGTCGAGCACGATGCCAGCGAGTTCCCCGCGCCGCACGATCCGGGTGCCCCGCGTGCCCAGCAGTGGTCCGAAATAGACCTGCCGCAGCACATGCGGCGTGTCTGGCACCAGCCCGGCCGGCCGGGCTGGCCGGATCTGCGCCTCGGGTGTCGGAACCTTGGCCACTGCGCGGATGCTCACCAGAGCCACGGGCTCGTTTTCCGCGCGGTGCGCGTAGGTGCGGAAATGCTCCCTGTGGAAGTCCTCCGCCATGCGCGCGAGATCCGGTGCGCCGGCGCGGTTGACCGGGATCGTCAGCTCATAGGCCTGTGCCGCATAGCGCAGGTCGGCATACCGATGGATCTGGATCTGCCCGCGCCCGAATCCCTCGCGCTCCAGCGCGTCATACAGCGTGTCGGCCAGGGCTTCATAGGCCTGCCCGATCGCGTCTTCGGAGAGTTCGGAGATCAGCCCCGCGATCGACCGAACCACTTCCTGCTCGTGGTCAGCCACCAGCAGACCGTTGGCGCTCAACACGCCCGAGTGCGGCGGGACCAGCACGCGCTTCATCTCGAGTTCGCGCGCGATGGCGGTGGCCACCAGCGGTCCGTTGCCGCCAAAGGCGATCAGCGTGTAGTCGCGCGGGTCCCTGCCGCGGTAGGTGGAGACCGACTTGACGGCGCGCACCATGTTGGATACCGCCACCGTCAGCGCACCATGGGCAGCTTCGAGCAAGGGCTTGCCCAATGGAGCTGCGATCTGGGCGGCAACGGCGTCGCGCGCCTGCTGTGGCACCAGTGGCACGGCTCCGCCCACGAGGTAGTCGGGGTTGATGTATCCGAGGGTCAGGAATGCATCGGTCAGTGTCGCCTGCTCGCCGCCCTTGCCATAACACACCGGGCCGGGCACCGAGCCGGCGCTCCTGGGACCGACCTTGAGGACCCCACCCTTGTCAAACCACACATGGCTGCCACCGCCCGCGCCGATCTCGGCTACGTCGATGAAGGGCAACTTGATGGCGTAACCCGAGCCCTTGACCAGCTTGCTCGACAGGTTGATGCCGGCCCCGATCTCGAACTCACTGGTCTTGGCGGGCTCGGCGTTCTCGACGATGGCGGTCTTGGCCGTCGTGCCCCCCATGTCCAGCGTGATGATGTTGGGCAGCTGCAGACGCCTGGCAACCCGGGCGGCGGCGATCACGCCCGCGGCGGGGCCAGACTCCACGAGGTATGCGGGCTTGCGCATGGCGGCCTCGAAGCCCATCTGCCCGCCCCCCGAGGTCATGACATGCAGTGACTTGCCGATGCCCATTGCCTCCAGCCGGCGCATCATCGTCGCGAGATACGAATGCATGATCGGGCCGAGAAACGCGTTGACCACCACCGTGCTGGTGCGTTCGTATTCCCGGATCTCCGGGAGAATCTCGTGGGAGCAGGTGATGAATACACCACCCTCGAAAACGCTCTCGGCGAGCTCCTTGGCGCGCTTTTCATGCGCCGGGTTGGCATACGCATGCAGCAGGCTGATGGCCACGGCGGTCACTCCGGCATGGCGTAGCCGCCGGGCCGCATCGATGACGGACTGCTCGTCCAGCGCCACACGGACCTCACCGAGCGGGCCCATGCGCTCGACGATCTCCAGGCGCAGCTGGCGCGGCACCAGCGGCTTGGGCTTGACATAGTCCAGGTTGAAGAGGTCGGGCACGCGGACCCGGCGAAACTCCAGCACATCGCGAAAGCCTGCCGTGGTGATCAGGCCGGTGCGGGCACCCTTGCCCTCGAGCACGGCATTGGTCGCCAGCGTGGTGGCATGCACCACCACATCGACTTCATGCGGCTCGATTCGTTCTTCCGCGAGCAGCCGTTCTAGGCCGGCGCAGCTGCCCTCGCTATAGTCGTTCGGGGTGGTCGATACTTTTCTGACGAAGGTTTCGCCATCGGTGCCCGAGACGACGATGTCCGTGAATGTCCCGCCAATATCGATACCGACCCGAAAGGATCGTTTTGCCAGGCTGGACCCGGATGAAACAACAGTCGACATGACGCTCGGAGTGAGGGTGGTGGGGCTCTGCAAGAGCCGCGATCATGCCTTCGATGCGCCTATGGGTCTAATCTTCGTTTTAGATTTCTCCGATAGATAGTTTTGATGGTTCGGGCGATGGCTCGACATAACGGCGCGCCATGTGGACGGCGATGCCGGCGGCGATGGCGGGCAGCTGGTTGTCCGATTTTTGCCGGTAGCAGACGAAGAAATCCAGGGTCGGCAGCACGCAGTCGACATTGAGCCGGCGCAGGCTCTTGTCGAGCAGTTCCCGCTGCACTACGGCTTGCGGGAGCACACACACGCCGATCCGGTCCTGCGCCATGCGCACGATGGCTGCGATGGCCGAACTTCCGAAGATGCGGCCGTGGGACAGGTTATGGCGTTGCAGCAGTTGATGAATGGCCACATAGGCCGGCGAGCCGCGGCGGAATGTCACGATTGGCCAGGCTGCGAGGTCGGCGATGTCGATCCGGCTGTGCGGGAGCGGGAAATCGCCGCTGGCGAACCAGGCCAGCGGATAGGCGCACAGCGGCTCGCACTTGATGTCCTCGTCGAAGCCGGGCTGGTAGAGGAAGGCGATGTCGAGCTTCTCGGCCATCAGCGCCCGGTGCAGGTTCGGCGTCGAGTCGACCTCGATATCCAGCGTGACGCCAGGATAGTCGCGCGCCAAGCGTTCGATCAGTGTGGTCAGCCAGGTGTGCACGATGGTTTCCGGCACACCAACCCGCAGCAAACCCGTGAAATTCGCCGAGCCGCCGAAAGCCTGCAGCATTTCCGCGCGCAGCGACAACATACGCTCGGCATACCCGAGCAGTTCCAGGCCCGCCGTGGTCAGTTCCGCCCGCCGCGGGCGCCGGTCGAACAGACGGGCTCCCAGGTCTTGTTCCAGCAGGGCGATGCGGGCCGAAACGGCGGGTTGGGTGGTGTTGAGCTTTTCTGCCGCCAGGTGAAACTTGTTCAGTCGCGCCACCCAGACGAAGGTCTCCAAATTTCTAAAGTCGATCACATTGGCCGCACTTCCCAATCTTTTCGAAAATTATAGGAGTGCACTGCCATCAATAAATATGATTCACGCAATCCAAATTTGGGATTGGACGCCTTGCGCACCCCCTCGATAAGATTTGCATCGCCGCGCTATCGAGCACCTCCCCTAACCCTCACCTGTCAAGGATTCAACATGAGCCTCACGATGGCGATCCAGCGCCTGCTGAAGACAACCGGCTGGGCCCTGCTGTTCGCTGCAGCATTGCTGACGTCCACAACCCTGGCCCATGCCCAGAGCAAATATGACAAGGTCCTGCAGGAAAAGAAACTGGTGGTCGGCGCCCAGGAGGGTACCCCGCCTTACGGTTACGTGGATGAAAAGGGCGAGGTTGCCGGCTGGGCAGTGGACCTGAGCAAGGCGCTACATGCGGCCATCGAGAAGAAGATGGGCACGAAAATTGTGCTCGAATTCCGCCGCGTGACCCCCAGCACGCGGATTCCGCTCATCGTCAACGGATCGCTCGACTGGGTCCTCGGATCCACCGGCAAGACCGTCGAGCGGGAGCAGGTGGTCGATTTCTCGCTGGTGAACAATGCCGTCTGCGTCCAGATGCTGCATCGCAAGAGCCTGCCCTTCAAGACCTACCAGGATCTGGCGGGCAAGCGCATTGGCGTGACCAGCGGCAGCGTTGAGCAAAAGGTGCTCACCGAGATGGGCGTGCAGGGCAAGATCAAGCCGGCGCCGCAGATCGTGACCTTCCCCACCCATGCGGTCGGCTTCCTGGCGCTGGAGCAGGGCCGCACGGACGCCCACGTGACACTGGACTCAGGCTTGCGCGGGTTACAGGTCAAGGCGCAGAAACCCGACGACTGGACGGTGCACGGCCCCGATCTCTTCTGCATCCCGAACGGCATCATCCTGCCGCAGAACGACTCCAAGTGGACGCGCACCGTCAACCACGCGCTGTGCTACCTGATCCATACCGGCGAGTTCGACAAGTTGTACGAGGATTGGTTTGGCGAAAAGGCGCCGAAGGCCGGTTTTCCGCTGCCGATGTCGGAGAACACTCGGATCCTGATCGAAGGGCAGTGCCCGTTCGGGATCGAAGACTGGCTGACCAAGAAATAGGCCTTTCGAGCAGCCCAGCTACGAAAATCCTCCTGCGGACAGCGACCGATGCCGACCATCGCCTTTGCCAAACGCGTCGAAAAACTGCGCTTTTCCTCTTCCCTGGCGTCGATGCGGCGCATCCGCGAGCTGCGCCAGACCGGTGTCAAGGTACACGACTTCGGTTCGAAATTCGACACCCCGGAGCATATCAAGCAGGCTGCGATCCGCTACCTCGAGTCGCCCGCCGCTTCGCTGTATGCGGATGCGCGCGGCTTACCCGAACTGCGCCAGGCCATCGCGCGCCAGCTCGCGCGCGACAACCAATGGCAGGTCGATGCCGATGCCGAGATCACCGTCACGCCGGGCGGCAAGATGGGGATCCTGGCAGCACTGTTGGCGCTGGTCGATGCCGGTGACGACGTGCTGGTCGAGGACCCGGGCTGGCTCAGTTTCGAGCCCATGGTGCGCATCTCCGGTGCCAAACCGATACCCCTGCCCCTGCAAGAGCGCGACGGCTTCCGCTTTTCGATCGAAGACCTGCGAAAGCGCATCACGCCCAGAACTCGCGTGCTGATCCTGTGCAATCCACACAATCCAACCGGGCGTGTGCTGGAACGCCCGGATCTCGAGACGATCGCGCAGGTGGTGCTCGAACATGGTCTGGTCGTGATCATGGACGAGGCCTACGACCACTTCCTGTTCGACGGCCTGACCCACCTCGGCATGGCCTGTATTGCCGACATGCGCGCACGCACCGTGACGGTGTACACCGCCAGCAAGACCTACAACATGTTCGGCTGGCGGGTGGGCTGGGTCGTGGCGCCGCCCGACATCACGGAAAAGATCCAGCTGATCTCGGCGCACTCCTTCACCTGCGTCACGTCTTTCGTGCAGGCGGGTGCCGCCGCCGCCCTCGATGGCAGCCTGGCCCAGGGAACCCTGAGCAGCGCGGAACTCTCGCGCAATTACCAGGCGCAGCGCAATATACTGATCGACGGACTCCGAGCAATCCCTGGTGTGACCTGTACCCTGCCACGCGGCGCGTATTTCGCCTTTCCCAATTTCAAGCGGTTCAAGCTGACATCGCAGGATCTGGCTGACCGCCTGTTCCAGCATGCGCGTGTCTCCGGTTTGGCCGGGTCGGTCTTCGGCAAACGCGGCGAGGGTCATATCCGTTTCGTCTTCAATGCGCCGGCGGTGGAAATCACCGATGGGGTGGAGCGCCTGCAGCACTACCTGCGCACGCTGTAGAACCCGATGCGTTATGAATTCTCGTGGAGCATGTTGTTCACCCAGCCCTATTCGGGCTGGATCATCGATGGCATCCTGACCACCTTCCATCTCGCGCTCATCTCCTGGGTCATCGCGTTCGCACTCGGGGTGCTCATCGGCGTATTCCGGGTGACCCGTTCGCCGGTGTTGCGGTTTGTCGGGACGGCGTATGTCGAGTTGTTTCGCAACATCCCGCTCCTTGTGCAGCTGTTCATCTGGCTGTACGTGGTCCCGCAATGGCTGCCTGTTGCGTTCAGCAGCTGGTGGAACCGCCTCGAATACGTGCCCTACTGGACGGCGGTCATCGGCATTTCGTTTTACACCTCGTCGCGGATCGCCGAGCAGATCCGTTCGGCTGTGATGGCCATCCCGGACGGGCAGTTCAAGGCGGCCATCTCCACCGGCCTGACGCCATTCCAGATGTACCGGTACGTGATCGTTCCCTATGCCGCGCGGATCATGATCCCGGCCATCACCTCGGAGTTTCTGACCATCTTCAAGAACACCTCGCTGGCGCTGACCATCGGAGTCATCGAGATCACCGCCACGGCACGCAAGATCGAGGCATGGTCCTTCAAGGGCATCGAAGCCTATACGGTCGCCTCGCTGACCTATGTCGCGACAACCATTGGTGTCATCCTCTTCATGAACTGGCTGGAGCGTCGCTACCAGATCCCCGGGCTGATCAAGCGCGGCAAGGAAGGGCTCTAGATGGACTGGAACGTCATCGTCGTTAGCCTGCCCCTGCTCTGGAAGGGCCTGCTCACCAGCCTGAACCTGACCGCGGTATCCATCGCCTTCAGTTTCCCGCTGGGCTGTCTGATCGCGGTGGGCAGGCTCAGCCACCGCCCCTGGTTGAGCAATATCTGCGCCTCTTTCGTCAATGTCCTCAGGAGCAACCCGCTGATCCTGATCCTGTTCTGGTTCTATTTCCTGATGCCGATGATCATCGGCAGCGCGATCAACGACCTCACCTCTCTGATCGTCACCTTCGTCATCTTCTTTTCCGCCTACTTCGCGGAGATCGTGCGCTCGGGCATCCAGTCCGTCGGCACCCGCCAGCTTCAGGCGGGTCTGTCGTCGGGGCTGAGCCATACCCAGACCATGCGCCATATCATCCTGCCGCAGGCAATCCGCGCGATGCTGCCGGCGCTGACGACCCAGTGCATCATCGTGTTCCAGGGCACGACCGTGGCCTACATCATCGGCTACGACGAACTGCTGTACTCCGCGTCGATGATCGCCGAACGCACGGTGCGACCGATCGAGCTTTATTGCACGGTAGCCCTGATCTATTTCGTGGTCTGTTACTGCGGTTCGCTGCTCGCGCGCCGATTCGAAAAGAGAACCTATTCATGACGACGCCGATCGTGCAAATCCAGAATGTCAGCCTGGCGTTCGACCAGTTCGTGGCGCTCGACAAGGTGTCGCTGGATGTCCATGTCGGGCAGTGCACCGTGATCTGCGGGCCCAGCGGATCCGGCAAGAGCACGCTGTTGCGGTGCATCAACGGGCTGGAGCGCTTCCAGTCGGGTGATGTGCTGGTGAACGGCACAAGCGTGCGCGAGTGCCGGGACCTGCCCAAGTTGCGTCTGAACATCGGCATGGTGTTCCAGCATTTCGAGCTGTATCCACACATGACCGTGCTCGACAACATCACCCTGGCGCCGATCAAGGCCAAGAAGCTGCCCCGGGAGGAGGCGCAAAAGTTGGCCTGGCACTACCTTGAACGGGTCGGCATCGCCGACCAGGCGGAGAAGTTTCCCGGCCGCCTGTCGGGTGGCCAGCAGCAACGGGCCGCCATCGCGCGCGCGCTGGCGCTGCAGCCCAAGGTCATGTTGTTCGACGAACCGACCTCCGCGCTCGACCCGGAAATGATCTCCGAGGTGCTGCATGTGATGCGCGACCTGGCCAAGGAAGACGGCATGACCATGTTGGTGGTGACCCACGAAATGGGTTTTGCCAGCAAGGTCGCCGACGACATGATCTTCATGGACCGTGGGCGCATCATCGAGCACAGCGGTGTCGAAGAGTTCTTTGGCGCGCCAAAGACGGAGCGCACCAAAGAGTTTCTCGACAAGATATTGATGAAGTTCTGACAGCCGGCTTTCGACCGGATTCTCCCTTGCGCTTCAGCATTGCCGCGTGTGCCTCTCCCGTTTTCCCTGGCGCTGTTATTCCACCGATGCGACAACGCTGGAATTCCTGCGGCGCTTCTCGCATCCAGGTTCAATGGAATATTTTTTAGAGGCGCGACGCGGAGTCGAGCCGGGCTGATCGGATGTGCAATCGCCAAGATACCAATCAATTCCATGACTCAAAAGCACGCTACTGATTGTTATGGCAAATATTTGGTGCGTGGTGGAGCGCGACTGTCTTCAAAAATGCGCCCAAGGGGGACTCCATGGCCGACATGACCTTGCCCCTGTTTTGTGGGAGTCCATCGCGGGGTGCACTGTCGAGATCAGCCTGGTCGCGGCGTCCCCATGCACACGCCTACTGGGAGCAGGCGGCCGGCTGCCTCGGTGTCAATCCAGAACGGATATGCACCATTTGCGCGCACGGCATGAACGGCTGAGACCGCCTCTTTTCGCTCACGGTTTTTGCGCCCGCTGGGCGGTGAACGCTAGCGACGGGTGAATGGAATAGCCGCCGCCGCTTTCCATTGTGAAGTGAATCCCCTCGGGCGTCACTTGCCCCGTATAGCGATGGGTGACCTCTTTCCAGGGGGTATCGCTGCCCAGCATTTCCTGGCTACGGGTCATAAAACTGATCCAGTCGCCCTTCAGCGTGGCCTGCTCGATGGTCAGCCGGCCGGTTTGGTAGGTGGCCGTGCCGTGCAGGGCATCGCCGAGGTACTTGAACTCGAAAACCTCATCGTACTGATCGCCCCAGTCGTATTTCACCCGCGCTGTCCATCGTCCGGTCACCTCAACTGTTGGGGTGGACGATGTGGCAGGTTGAGCCGGCTGCGGGAGCGGCGGCGGCCGCCACGCCTGGAACGCCCAACCGATCGCCGCGAGCCCGATGACAGCGCCGACCAGTCCAGGCACCCAGCGCCGTTTGACCGGAACGTTGCCACCGTAGGGCAACAGCGTTCGCAAATCCTTCACGAATCGTTCCACATCGCCCCGCCAATTGCTGTCGGACAGCACCACGGCCTGACGCCGGGACAAGCCCGCGATTGCGGCAGGCAGGTCGGCCTCAAGGGGCATGGTGGCATTGCTCACCAACAGAGGGATCAGCGGTTTTCCTGAAGCCAGGGCGGCCTCGATTTCCTGTCGGACAAAGTCGCCCGCATCATCCAGCCGCCGCTTTCCGCCGCTGCTGGCACCAAGCCAGTTCGGGCCGATCATCACCAGCACGGCGCTCACGTCGCGCAAATGCAACTCGATGGCCTGAATAAAATCCTCACCAGGACGGATGTCGTCCACGTCGCGGAACACGCTGCCGTGGCCCAATTCCGCCTCCAGAGCATCGGCCAGCCGGCCGGCGAAGCCCGCGCAGTCGTCGCGGCGATAGGAAAGGAAAATGGCGTTCATGTTGACCATGGTATTCGGTCAGAAGCAGTCAGCCGCTTGTGGCGGTAATCACGCTGCCGCAGCCCCCTGAGCCATCGGTCGCCTGCTTGCCTGAAAACGGATGCGGTCGCTGAAGCCGCAGTAGTCGCTTCGGTGAGCTAGGGTTCATGGAATACAGAAAGCACGGCGCAACTCGCGCTGGGCCTCGGGCCGGCAAAAAATCTATCCGATGCAAGGACCTTGGACCACTTCGACCGTCACTGTGCTGACTTCGTCCGTATCCCCGCACATACGTACTCACCCGCCGGCTGCGTGATCACCAGAGCTTTGCTCCGATCGCCGCACGTGATACGACTCGCCTTCACATTCAAGCGGCCGCACGCTGCCGACATCAACTCCGCCGTACGATCGATTGTTGACCAGCATTCCCACCAAACGCGGGCAGTCTTATCCTGTGACGCCGTGACGATGCGCTTGCCAACGGGGTCGACTTGGCTGACACGAACTTTCCTACGTGCGCGAGCATGACGCGCAATGTATTGCCGTTCGCTGCCCGAATCAGCGCCGCTCAAACCATAGGATTCGCCGGGTGGAGCGATGTAGCTCGCGTGGCCAAGTTCCGGAAACCACCCATCCATCCTTGTCATCCCGAAATGGCTTGCCTATACTTTCCAGCCACTGATAGCCAGAAGTCAACATCCAGGGAGATCGCAGTGGCTAAAGCCGCTTTGTGTATCGGCATCAACAACGACCCTGGCACACATATGGACCTGCAGGGGTGCATCAACGATGCGCAAGACTGGGCGGCAGAACTCACTTCGCGCGAATTCGCCGCGACCCAGCTGATCGACGCCAAAACCACCAAGGTGGCAATGAGCGATGCCTTCAGGGCCGAAAATTGAAACACCGGCAAGAGTACCTACCCAGAAGGACGACTATCATGGCCAACTACCGCAGCTTCGCACAGCATCTCGACCCAGCCGTGGGCCCAAAACGCATCTTGGCGCTGGACGGTGGCGGCTTGCGCGGCGTTTTGACGCTGGGCATGTTGCGCGAGATCGAGACGCTGCTGATCAAGCAGCATGGCGACGACCCCGGCTTCCGGCTATGCAACTATTTCGACCTGATCGCCGGCACATCCACCGGGGCGATCATTGCCGCGGCGCTGTCGCTCGGTATGACGGTAGACGAGGTGCATGCGCACTATTTGGACCTCGGCAAGTTTGTCTTCAAGCGCAGCCTGCTGCGCTGGGGCGCGTTGCGCGCCAAGTTCGACGCGACCAAAGTTCGCGAGGCCCTGATAGGCGTGCTGGGCGAGCGAAGGCTGAGCAGCGAGGACTTCCGAACTGGCCTGCTGGTCGTGACCAAGCGACTAGACACCGGTAGTGCATGGCCCATCACCAACAACCCGCTGGCGCGCTACTTCAAGGCGGGCACCCACGCCACGACCATCGCGAACGCCGACTACCCGCTGTGGCAGGTGGTGCGTGCCAGCACCGCGGCACCCTACTTCTTCGGCCCGGAGACCATGCACATTGGCCGGGCCGCTGACGGGCTCAAGGCGGTGACCGGCGACTTCGTCGATGGCGGGGTGAGTCCGTCGAACAATCCCGCGCTGCAAGCACTGATGACGGCCACGATGGACGGCTACCGGCTTCGTTGGCAGACGGGCGAAAAAAAGCTGCTAGTGGTCTCAGTCGGTACCGGCAAGGCCGATCCGGCGACCGGCCATGCGAATGTCATCAAGGGCACAGCCGCTTTGCATGCCGTGTTGTCGCTCAAGGCGCTGATGGAAGACTGCGCCGACCAGGTCGAAACGGTGATGCAGTGGTTGTCGCGCAGCCCGACCGCCCGCACCATCGACCGGGAAATGGGCAAAGCCCAGCCACCGCTGGGAGGCCAGGCCATGTGCAGCTATCTGCGCTACAACGTGCTGCTGGAGCCGGCTTGGTGCGCGGACGCGCTTGGCGAAACCTTCACCGCCGAGGCATTGAAGAAGCTGGAGGCCATGGACGAACCCGACAACATACCGGAGCTGGACCGGGTCGGACGCCTGGCAGGACGCAAGCTGGTAAAGGCGAGCCACTTCACCTGCCCGGCCGCAACTCCTGATGTCTAACCCGCTGGCACCAAACGGATTGCAGTAGGGAAGCTTGGTTAAGTCAGCAATTGCCTGCAATCGATGACATCGAGTTCGAAGCGGCCGATGCTGCGTGCAAGGCGCACCATGTGTGCCGTACCGCCAGTCACACTTGGATCGTCCCGGCCGTCCCATAACACCAGCAGCGTCACCCGTTGCGCGCCCCACGCCTGGGCCAGCTGCATCACCCAGCGGTTGCCCCGTTCCCATGGATCAAGGCCGGCGCGGCCTTGTAGCCAGCGCGGCAGCTCGGCGAGGTCGTGCAGCCGCAACAGGCCGTCCTGGTGTGTCTTGACTACGGTCCAGAACCGGGTGCGCCAGTGGTCAGCACGTGAGAACACCCGCTCGGCCACTGCTTCCGCCGGCATGGGCAGGCACAGCCGGCTCTCGATGCCGAGTTCGGCGCAGACCTCATGCACCAGTATGTCGGCTCCGGGCGCGGCGCTGGCCAACACGGTCATGGTCTCATCATCCGAACGACTCTGCCAGATACTGCGAAGTCGCTCGGTGAGCAATTTGCGGGCGCGGTCCTCGGCCTCGGCTGGAAAGCGCGGAGGGTCACCTGCCCCATCAATATTATGGCCCGCGAACACCACCAGGTGGTCCTTTAATGCCGATTCGGAACTAGTCGGCGAGCCAAAAACTTGCTCGACGCTTTTCACGATGCTCTGCACGGCTTCGGCGCGGAAACCAAGTTGGGCGAACAATTGAAGCTGGCCACTCGCAGCGTCCCACGCAAATTGTTTGTTTGGCGGGATGGCATCACGATAGGCCTGCACCAGCACCGAGTGGTCGGCCTGCAGGTCCTCGTCGGGCAGGGTCAGGAACAGAAGGTCGGCGTCCGCAATTTCGGCCCACATGCGCTCTTTTGCTGGCAACTGCTTCCGTGCGCGCCTGATCGATGCCGCAACCACGTGCGCCAGGGCTTGGGTATCGGTTGCGAGGTCCTGCCATGCGCGGTCGGCTTGCTGCTTGTTCCCCTTGAACAGAGTGCGCCAGCCTGGCAAAGTCGCCAGCAACAGCAGGATGTGGCCCATCTGCAGCGCCGCCAGGCCCGGATAGAAAGCATTCAAGTCGAAAGAAAACGCGTTCCGGTAAGACTCGTAGGACTGCAGCGCCTTGGCATCCAGTGCCTGCATGCGCGCCGCACTGGGGTCGCCCACTGCAGTCAGCCGCGCGCGCCACGAAGTCTTGAGGTTGCGGCCCTCCAGCGCCAGTGCCTCGGCGCGCTGCGCGGGCGTGCACCGGTCATCGGCCAGCACTTGGCGGATAGCCTGGTTGGAAGCTTCCAGCATGGTCTCACGCCTGCTTGCGCGGTAATCGCGCTCGTACAGATTGGCCAAGGCAAGATTGGCCTCGACATCGGCACCGATCGCTTCGCGCAGCGCCTCCCAGCTGGCGCGAGAGCCCACCATGTCCTTGATGTTCCATTGCGCTTGCGCCACACGGCGCAGGCCGTCCCACTGGAAGCGTCGACCACGAAGGTCTTCGACGATTACCCGCAGCCAACCCTTGTCCGCGGCGGCTTCAGCCCGTTCGACTTCTTCAACAAAGTCCAACGGCAACATCGCCACCTCGGACGGGTCGGCTTCGGTCAGCGAAGGCAACATCAAGAAGATGGGGCTGTCGGTTTCGCGGTTACTCCGCAAGCTGGCCTGGACCGTCACCACCAGCGCGTCCAGGGCTTCCGACGGATTGGCTACTGGGTATTTGAGGTAGCGGTCGGTAGAGAGGTCGAACGGCGTGGTATCACTTGAGGGCTCTCCCTTGATGAGCACGGTGTGCTTTTTGCGCAAGGCATGGCGCACGCCAAGTTCATAGAACACGTTGGCGTTGTGCACCGTGATGTCGCAGATGACAATGTCGGCTTCCAGGATCAGAGCGAACATGTCGGCGCGGATGTTGCCCGCATCGACCACCTGCGCGGTGGTGCCGCCGGTCAGGCCACAACACTGCAACGCCGGTGCAATCAGTGACTCGTGAACCTGCTCAAAATCTACGGCCCGGCCAACCGAGTCATTCTTTTTGCCAAACCCGCGGATGACGAACACGCGCTGCATGGTCAGCCGCCAGTGGAGGGCTTGGCCATCGCCGGAGCGACGTCCGGGTTCGGCTCATAAAGCTGCTGGAACTTGTCGGCGCTGATGGCGTATGCATCGCTGCCATCAGCTTCATTCGATACCAGCCAGTCACCCGTCTTGAATTGCGTGCGGCCCTCCTTGGTGGTCACGCTGCCCTCTTGCGCGGCGACTTCGGCCCACACCGGCGTGGTCTTTAGCCAGCGGCCCGGGCCG